>CAWEHT010000032.1:0-35735 GCA_963808455.1 uncultured Chloroflexia bacterium
TTTCTCGATCCTCGTCGTCAAGGACCTTCTTCATGGCGGATGCCAATGTCTCGGCGTCCCGCCTTCGAAGTAGACAACTGCGTCCCCGGCAATCTCTGGCAACGAGCCGTGGGTCGAGCACACAACCGGGGCGCCACGCGCCATCGCCTCCGCCACCGGCAGACCAAATCCCTCGTGCGCCGAGGGACATACGAACAGGGAACAGTTGTCGAGAAGTATCTTCAGCTCGGCCTCGCTGGCAAAGCCGAAGACCGTGGTCGAATCAGAGATCCCCAAGGCATCTACAGTGCGGTCCAGTCCCCCTCCCGTGGAACGGCCGGCGGCTCCCACCAGCACCAAACGCTGCTTGCGGGTCTTCCGCAAGAGCGCAAAAGCTCGCAACAACAGATCGACATTCTTATGTTCCGCAAAGCCTCCATAATACAGGATGAAGCCATCGCTGACCCGGGCCTTTGCCAGACACGGACCAACCGCGCCGGGCTCGGCGGGCGTGAAGAATGTCTCCGCGATCCCAACCCAGATCCGGTGTGTTTTCTGCCGGGAGGCCGGGAGGTAGCGCTCAATCTCCCGCCTGGAATAATCCGAGTCTGTGATGATAGCATCGGCCCTGGCCGCTACAACTTTCATCAGGAGCTGCACCCGAAGCTTGGCCAATCGAGGCCGGCCATCCAGCGGAGTGAAGACCGCTGCATCATGAAATGTCACCACTCTGGCAAAGGGCACAGGGCCAACGGGAACGACATAATCGAAGCCGTGGAAAAGGCTGACCCTGTGCCGCGCCAGCGAGAGCGGCAACAACACCTGCTCCCACACATCACGCAGCGCCCAGTTCGACCTCGCCACCGGAGTGTAGATCAACTGCGAGTTGGGCGGAAAGTCGATGTGGCCGGTGGGCAGGTGAGAATCGGCCACGAAGACGTAATCGAATAGATCGCTCACTGCTGAGAGCGAATTGATCAGCCCCAGGCTATAGCTGGCAACTCCTGACCCGCGGTACTGGGCGCTCCTGGCGTCAACAGCCAATCTGAGTTTGTCAGCCATGAACCCGCCCGTGTGGGGCTGTTGCCCCCTTATCTATCACGCTGGCCACCCGCAGCCCAGATCGCGTCCAGCTTGCTCGCGGAGCAGCCCGTTGGGATGACGGCTGCTGCGTCCCGGCGAGATTCGAGCGCTTCGACGAGCCGGGTAAAGAAGCGCCGATCCACGATGGTATCGTTGCCCACGATGAGGGCTCTGTGCTTGGGGTTGTCTACCTCGAGCCATGATCTGACGCGATCCATTGTGTGGGCAGGCTGACTCCAGCTCAAGACGGCGACGAGGCCCCTCGGCTGCCGTCCATGTTTCAGGCCCGACACTGGCTCAGACCGCAATGCCGTGGTCACGCTTGTACCAAAGCTCCCATAGCTTAATGCGCTCGAGAAAACTGTACATGGCCATCAGCACTGCCAGGGCCAGGCCATGGCCGCCGTCGAGGAACCCCTGGTACAAGACGTACTGTTGTAAGAATGCCCTGGCAGGACCAAGGACCACCGCGCACCATGTCTGTCTGACGCCCTGCCCGTACCATACGCGGGCCTGAATGTCGGTGTAGGTATTCATCTTGCTCACGAACTTTGCGACGGTCAAATGGGAAAGATGGAGCAAGGGGTTGTGCAAGATGGCCACTTCGCCCTCGACGTGGGCTGTTTCGTGTACCTCACCTTCCCACCGCGCACACTGCTTTTGATAGAGGCGAACGTGGCACTGCAGGGGCCACGTCCCGTGAGATACCCATTTTCCGAACATCCAGTCCCGGCGATAAATGCGATAAGCGGCGACCCCGTCCGAGCTGATTGCCTGCTCGATCTCCCTCCGCAGCTCATCTGTCACCCGCTCGTCCGCATCGACGGTCAGGATCCATTTGCTGTCGCATTTTGTATGGCCGAAGTTCCTCTGTGCAGAATAGTTGTCCCACTGCCGCTGGTGGATGTCTGCCGTGTAGCCCCTAGCGACCTCGACGGTGGCGTCGTCGCTGAACGCGTCGACGATCACTATTTGCTTTGCCCAGCTCACGGTCTCCAGGCAGGCAGCGATGTTGGCCTCTTCGTTCTTGGTGATGACCAATACAGAGATCTCTACGGCGCTGCCGGGGTCAACGTGCACCGGGCGCCTCCTGGTCCTCCCCCTCTGTCCAAGCCGGGCTCTTTTTGCCGTGAGCGACGAGGAGGCCGCCGGTTTGTTGCCAGCGCACTCGCCTCTGGAAGGGAATCATGCAGGGCCATGCCAGCTTGCTCGTGTGGTACACCACGTGCCGCAGGACCCAGGCGACCCGCCCTTTGTCCTCGCTTCCGACCCGAGTTGCGGCCGTAAGCAGGTTGAGCAGAGAGTCCTGTGGCGGTTCCCAGGTCTCCATGCTCGCAACAGCAAAACCGCACCGGCGCAGCAGGCGCGTCATAGTGTTCGGGTCAAAATGCGTGAGGTGATCGGGGACCGTCCACCAGATCCATCTTTCGCCGCCGATGGACGCCATCTTGCTGCGAACGTTGGGACATTGGACAACCAGCAACCCACCGTCTTTCAGGATGCGCCTGGTCTCGCAGAGCAGGCCGATCGGGTTTCCCACGTGCTCCAGCACGTCCCACAGCGTGACGACATCAAAGCTCTGGTCTGGGTAATGGGCTTCCTCCAGCGTTCCACAGAAGACATCCAGGCCGAAGGTCGCCTGGGCGTAACGGGCAGTCTCCTCGGCTAACTCCACGCCACGCACCTGATAGCCGCGTGCCTTCGCCGCGGACGCGAAGACGCCGATGCTGCACCCGACGTCAAGCAAAGTCTTGCCGGGCGCGCCATGTAGCCGTTCAATCTGGTCCAGTTGGCGGGTGTAACGCTTCCTAAGTTCCGCACGCCGCGAGTCGTAGGTCAGAATTCTCCGCTCGGCCGTATAAAGCGAGCGGTTGATATCGAGATAGGCACTTTTGTCAGGGATGGGATGAGTCCGGCATAGACCGCACCCCTGGCACTCTCTAACCTCATATGCGCCAATCCGGCAGCGCACCTGCCAGCGAGAGGCCCCGCACAGGAAGCAAGCGTCCTCGGACCCGACCACGCGTCCTCCCCTTCTGCCAGAAGTAACGCTGGCTGGCGCACGGCGCGCCGCCATGGCATGAACCGCTCCACCCGCACGCGACCCGCTACGGCTCGTTGGCCACAGTAAGGTGTGCGGGTGCCAGTCTTGATAGCAGTGGAAGCCCCGCGAGAATTGCCAGTTCTTCCACCGTAAACAAGCGCATGGGCAATGCTGCCGCGATGAAGACGACCATCATAAGCGGGATCGTCACAAGCACGTTGAGCGATCTGCAAAGTATGCCCACCAGCGCGATGATGACAGCCAACACGATCGCGCGTAACGCTGTCTTGCCCAAAGACAGCCGCAAATACCAAGCGGCCATCCATGGCGCAATACAGGCTTGCGTCGCCGAAATCGCCACGATGGCCGCGCATGCGCCGATCAGACCTAGAGCCGGGATCAATATTGCGTTCAGCACTGTGCCTATGCCTGCGGCCACGACAAAGATGAGCGTTGCCTGGCTTTGCTGGCGGTTGGCGTAGAGCACGTTCAGCGGCGGGGTCGCAAGCAGGGTGCCCAGCAGTGACCAGGCGAGCACCTGGAGGGCAGGTATGGCCGGCAGATACCCCGGGAAGACCAGACCCATAATATGGCCGGCGACGAGAGTCAGGGCAGTGCAGCCGGGCAGGCCGGCGATGAGCATGATCTTCATCGACAGTTCGTAGCCTGTCTGCAAGCTTGTGGGCGAGGTGGCGTTCAGTCGGCTGAAGACCGGATAAACCGCAGCGTTGTACGCAGTCACAACGAGCGTGATCACGCTGATGAGTTTGATTGCTACACTGTAATAGCCAACGGCGGCCTCGCCTGCAACTCGGGTAAGCATAATGGGCCCCACCGATAGGCCCGCGGTATTCACGACGACGATTGCGCCGAATGGGAGAGCGGCGATGAGGAGTCTGCGCCACAGAGTGTAGTCCGCGTCGAAGAAGCGTCGCAGCCCGAATTGCCAGCGCAGGAACACCAATGACGACAGCGCGGCGACGAAGCCGCTGCCCACAATAACAAACACGACGGTGTTGAGGCCGGCGCCAAAGTGCAGCGCCACGATGCTCGCCACGTCGCTAAGCACGTTTACGAGGCTGATGACGGCGGAGTAAATCATCCTCTCGTGCCCGTTGAAGATGGCAGTGGCCGCGTCGAGATCGAACCAGTAGCCAGCCACACCCCATAAAGCACAATCAGCCGATGGGTGTCGCTTTCGTAGCCCATCAGCCCCGAAAGCACGGACACCACCACAAATGCCAGTACCCCCAGCAAGAGTTTCATCGTCAGGGCGTTGGCGGATATGTGGGCAGCCCGCTCCTTGCTTTGGGCTATCTCGCGCACAATGACGTTCGCCAGCCCGAGATCGGTCAGGACCCCGAAGGCCGTCACGAAGACTTGCGCCGCGCTGAACTTGCCGAACCCACTGACATGCAGCACGTGTGCGGCGTACACGGTAAAAGCGAAACCGGAGGCACTGCCGAGCAGAGAAGCCCCAAATTGGGCTCCCATATTTACGCCGAATCGCCGTACACCCGATGTCTTGCGGGCCACTGGCGCTGGGTCAATATCGGTTACCTGATTGACACCGCTTCCCAAGGTCAAGCCACAGGCTCCCACGGTTCGTGTGGCGCGGAGGGGAACGGCTGCCGGCTAAGATAGTGTGCGCCAGCCAGGGCCATGCATGCACCAAGCAACACCCCCGCCATACCGGGCGGCACGCCCACCGTGAAAGGACTGGACGCGATCACCCGCCTGGAATGTGGCAACGCCGGGCGGCCAAGCTCAGTCAAGAGATTCACCGGGTCCACCACTGGATGACAAAGACGGCGATGAGCCCGAGCATGAGGCCCATCATTCCGGCCAGGACGCTATAGCGCAGGGGACGTGGGCTGACGGGCGTCTGTGGCACTCCGGCAGGGCTTCCTACCCTCAGCATCCCGTACACTGTCTCGGCCGCGATCTGCGAGTTGCTCAGGTCAACTGACACGGTCTTGTAGGTGTCCTGAGCCAGCGACTGCTGGCACGTAGATCGTCGAGCTCCGTTTGGGCCTCTTGCACCTGGCGCTGTGTGGCCATCATTTTTGGCTCCAGCGCTGCCAGCTGGGCGGCGGTTGCGGCAGACTTGCTCTGCAGCGTTGCCACCAGGTTCTCCAGCGAGGTGACCTGCGTTTCTTTGCTCATGTTGGAGAATGATTCGTTGGCGGTGAGCTGAAGCTGGATGGGCAGAGAGGTGCCGGTGTCGAAGAGAGAGGAGCCTGTGTTAATGGCTTTGATCTGCAGCAGCAGCGCCGTCAGGCCATCGGCCGGGGGGTCGGCCTGGCCTGCTGTCTCTCTTGCCAGCTGGTCGTGCAGGCCCTGAACGTCCTGGACGACGTTGGTGATGGCGGTCTGCGTGGACAGATAGTCTTTCTCCGCGTCTTGCTCTGCTCTTAGCTGGGCCTGCAACGTGTTGATCTTGTTATGGCTCTGGAAGTCGATCAGCGCCGCGTTCGCCTGGTCGAGCGCTTGCTTGGCCTGTGTTGCCTGGTCCTGCAAGACGGTGACATCCTGGGCATTGCTGTTGTAGACCGCGTTCCCTTTCTCAACCAACAGATTCGCCCACAGATTGGCGAGAGCGGCAGACACCTGGGGAGAGCGAGCCTGTGCCTGGAGCAGCAAGACACTGGGATCGCTCGCCGCACCGACAGTGAGCATTTTCGACAGGGTAACAAGATCCAGGGGCGGCATTGTTGCCACTTCTGGTGGCTTGTAAGCATCCAGGACAGCCTGCAGCAGCCCGTCAGAGGTCGCTAGCGTGGGGAACGCCTTGTATGGCAGCACCAACTGCTGAGTGGACTGGGTCGCGAAACGGGGATCGATTTGCAGTTGAAGCTGTGGTTGAGTGACGATTACCACTGCCGAAGCCTGGTAGACTACGGGCAGTAAGGAACTGACCACAAACGCTACCACCGCGAGCGCCACTCCCGGGCCGACGATCCACAACCAACGACGAAGCAGCGCACGGACATACGGACGCAGGTCGATATCCTCCTCCAATTGGCAAACCTCTCCTTCCTGACATTCTCTCACCTGAGAGCTTTACGTGACGAGTATCGCACAATTCGGCACAACCTGCAAGTCGAGCAGTGCGGATGCAGCATTTCTTATCGCCCAGGACATGAAGCCTCATGCCGCCGCATGGATCGCTCCGCTGTCGCATTGGCGCACAGCGACAGACAATCCTCGGTCGAGATTCACCCTTTCCCTGATACTGTCCGAGCTGGCGGCTCAAAAGCCCTGGTAGACAAAGGGAGGGGTCGAAAAGTCTCCCTTGCCGTACAGCAAGACCAGCCCGAGCAGGATCGCAAGGTAATAGATTGTCACCAGGGCCACGCGAGCCCCGGGGTTAGCGTGGAGTGCCGTGATAGAATTCATCAAGCGCTCGATCAATGTAAATCCACCCTTCCTCGCTGGCATGGTCACCGATATCGAGGAAAAAATAGCTGTCATATTCGTGATCCTGGAAGGTGATGACCTTAGCGCCGTAACTCTGGCCGATCTGCGTCAATCTGTCATAGTAGACGTCGCACGCGCCTGCCGAGAGACCCCTGTGAAGTCCATGTAGGGCCCATACATCGGTATGCCCACCACCAGCGTGTCTGCCCCCAACTCGTGCAGCACGGCAAGCGCCTGTTCCAAGCCTCGCCAGGGCTCGGCCGCCATGGTGCCCCTGATGAATGACGAGTCGTCGTTCTTGGCGCTCTCTTGCTTCAGCACGTCGGCACCGTTCGCGTCCCACCAGCTGTTGTTCACATCGAACACGTTGTTGTTGCTTTCCTTCGCGACTTGTGCGGCTGCTTTGCCGGCCAGGGCCGCCCAGTCGAGGGAGGCCGGCTTGCGTTGCACGGCCGGCTGCAATCCCTTCTGGCCCCAGATGTAAGACAAGATTTCCCAGTGATCTTGCAAGCGTACGATGAAGAGGTGCAGCTTGCCCAGAGGGTAGACGGCGAAGTATAGGGCACGATCGGCCAGGCTGCCGCCGGCCAACTGTTGCGCAGCGCACTCCAGCAGCGCGTCCTTTGACATGACCCGGGTCTGTTTCACCATCTCGCCGGCGATTCGCTGTTTGAGACCGAAGGAAAGGTCGCTGCTGAAGACGAGCTCGTTCGCCTGGAGCGCCGAGAAGTTCAGCGCCCAACGGCCAGCTCCCATGGCTGTGCCCCGATCGAGCAACAGCACGACCTTCTTTCCCGCGCAGCAGCGATCCGTCGCCCACGAACTGCATCGCCATGCCCATGAGGGGCTCAAATTGGAGGCCTATTCTCGAAATATCGAACCCTGTCGGAGAGGTGCTGAAGAGGGCCCCTCCGCTGGGAGCGCCCCCGAAAGTAACCTCCGAACTGCCGTACACGGGCAGCAAATCGGGCTGCCGGAGGGTGGCCTTTTGGATGGCGTTTCCGAGGCTTTTCTGGTGGAAAGTGTCGCCGGCCAGCGCGTGCACATAGCGGTCCTCGACGGTCCGGGCATAGAGGTCAAACCCCGCCACCAGGCACACGGCCAGAGCCAGGGCAACCAACGCAGGCACCAGATGGGTATCGTACCACGCTCGATCGAATATGTGTCTCATGTTTCGCGGCTGTGCTTACCGGCCCGGAATACGTGATCTGCCCCCTGGGTTACGGCGGCCGAGATCACGTTTGCCGAGTGATAGGCGCCGGCAGCGCGAGTGTGCCGGCGCAAGCGACGGCTGAAGCGCTTCATTATAGCATCTGTCGGTCATCCGCGACCACTTCCTGCTGCGGGCGCCACCCTCCGGACGAGGGCGCGGCAGGCGGTGAAGGCCATCCAGCCTGCAAGGCGCAGAGACAAGCCAATCCCGCGCAGCACCCTCCACGCGTAGAAAGCCGGTGCCGCCAGCCGGCCGGCCACCCCATACCGCCGGCGCATGAAGGCCTGATCCGGGAAGACGATCGCGCGCAGGTAGCGCATGCCCCGCGCCAACCCGTGTGCACGCAGCGCGTTCCAGATGGCCAACGCTGCCGGGACGGGCGCGGTTTCCATCGCAAAAGCGAGCCGCTCAGGCCAGCTCGGCCGGTATCCATGCACCTGCCCACTCGCTCCGGCCGGCAGCTCCATCCCCCAGACATCCTCGACGCTCGCCAACACCTTCTGCAGGCACAGGGCCAGGTCAAACCGGCGTGCGTCTTCCAAGAGCCCAGGCCACGGGATCTCGTCGCCATGACTGGCCAGCAGTAACGCCAGATCGTACGACCACCGCAGGCCACGCCCCTGGTGATGCAGTGCGAAGTGCGCAGACAGGTGCAGCAGCTGCGCCTCAGGCGTGAACATGAGGACACGCCGCCCATCCAGTTCAAACCCAGCCGTCCGATCCCAGAACCAACCGATCGGCACACAGATCGAGATAATAGGGTCTGCCAAGCACATGCCAGTGTGGCTCGATCCTGAAGCGCTGCTCGCCCTCACGCAGGAAGACGGCCTCGCACTGGAACTCTTGTTGAAAGCCGTTCGCCAGGTCGTCGTAGAAGGCATAACCGCCTGCCGTCAGGACCTCTGTTGCCAGCGGCAGATCGGCCTTGTGGATCAGGAAATCCAGGTCTCCCATCCGGCGGTGAGCCATGTCGGCGTACAGCGTGCGGGCGACGACACAGCCTTTCAGCAACACGGATCGGGATCTGGGCGCGCCCGAACAGGTCGAGCAAGCGGCCCAGCTCACGGTAATTGCGTGCGTTCGTGAGGAGAGAGCGCCGGTACGACTGGCGCCATTCTTCGGCGAGCGCCGCGGGCGCCTCCAGGCGCCCGCCCAGCGCACGGAGGGCCGAATGCAAGAGCGGCTCCATCCCGTGGACTTGCGCCTCCTGGGCGAGTCCGGCCCAGGAGGCCACGGCCAGGTCCGTGGTGCCGGGCGCTTGGTCGGGCGATAGGGGGAATGCCGCCACGATGATCCGCGCCAGCGTGCGCCCGGCCGGGCTGAGGTCCCTCATAGCGCTACCTTGCTGCCCGCCGCGTCCGCGGCCGGCCAGCCCTCGACCACGATCTCGTCCGGCAGCGTGCCCCGCAGAGCGTTGGGGACGATGAGCTTGCGCCGGCTGGCGTGAAACGTTTGTGTCGTCGGCACCTTCATGATCGGTGTTCTCCCACTTTCCAAGGCATGATCAGCCCAGCCAGCCGCCCAGCCGGCCGGAGAATAACAACATCCCGATGCAGACGGCGTTGAATGTGCAGAAGATGGCGGCCGCCTGCCACAACCTTCCTTTCCCGAAGACATGATGCGCCTTGTTCCAGCGGTTGAACCATTCGTGGCTGGCGAGCAAGGCCCCGTGATAGAGGCCATAGATAAGATAATGCCAGGCGACGCCATGCCACAGCCCCATGAGGCCCATGGTCAGGAAAAAGCCCAGGTACGAGGCCAGATACCTGTTGGCGAACCATTTGCCTTTGGTCGCCGTATACACAAAGCGCATGTACACGTAGTCGCGGAACCAGGTGAACAAGCTGATGTGCCAGCGCTCCCAAAACTCCCGGATGTTGTGCGACAAGAAGGGCCGGTTGAAATTCTCCGGCGTGTGAACGCCCAGCAAATAGCTCAGACCCACCGCGAAGGCGCTGTAGCCGGCAAAGTCGAAGAAGAGATAGAAGATGTAGATGTACATGTAGGCGACGACGTGTGTGAACTGGCCTCCGGTCGCCATCGGGTTGAGCAGGTAGCGCTGGATCAGCACCGCGAGGATGAACTTGTACAGGAACCCCCGGAAAACATGGTGCACGGCCTGGTCCAGGTCGTTCAGGAACTCGGTCCGGCTGCGGTTGTGCGCCCAGTCGCGGGCGAAGCGCCGATATCGATCGATGGGGCCTGACGAGATCGTAGGAAAGAACAACAAAAAGGCCAGGTACTGGGCGGGCGGCAGCGCAGTGATCAGCCCGTCCTGGATATTGAACACCACGTCGAGGCTGCGAAACGTGATGTAGGAGATGCCCAGGAAGCCGAAGCCGTAGGCTGGTGCCAGCACCGGCACCAGCTTGGTCGCCAGGAGCGGTGCCAGAGCCAGTCCCAGGGCCACGTAGAAGGCAGGCCGGCTGCGGCCGTGTCTGCGGATGCCCAGGAAGCCCTTCCCCACGACGTATTGTAGCACGCCATAGCCGAGCACCAGGGCGAACTCGGCTACGGCCACTCCGCCCAGAAGCCGCACGGATGCCGCATATTGCACCACCAGCATCGCCGCGGTGGCCAACAGGATCCAGGTCTGCGAAAGGCGCAGCCGCTGGAACGGCCCGACAGCGAGCGAGGGCACCACCACGTAAAGCAGTACCCCGAAATAGAGAAAGCTGGTGTAGGGGATCATGCCAGCATATCGGCCAATTTGCGCCTGTCCACCTTGCCGCTCGTGTTGAGCGGCAGCGCATCCAGGATGATGAATTTGCGCGGGACCATATAAGCGGGCACCCGCTGGCTGAGTTGCGCTTTCAAGGACTGCGTCACCTCGGCGTCGGACACGCCGGGCGGCTCGGCCAACGTCACGAATGCGGCCAGGGCATCAGGGCGGTCCTTCTTGAGCACGGGGAGCACCGCGGCGCTGCGGACTGCCGGCAGCGCTTGTAGGTTGGCCTCCACATCGCCCAGCTCGATGCGGTGCCCATGCAGCTTGATCTGGGAGTCCATCCGCCCCTCGTAGAAGATCAGGCCGTCCCTGCACCGGCCCCAATCACCCGTGCGATAGGCGCGCATGCCCTCCAGCTCGAAGAAGGCCGCGGCCGTGAGGTCCGGGCGGCTGACGTAGCCGATGCTCACGTTGGGGCCAACCAGGATGATCTCACCACGCTGCCCGTCGGCGACAGGCCGGTCATCTGGACCGAAAATGAGGACCCGGCTGTCGGGCTTGGGATAGCCGATGGGCACCGAGGGGTAGCGGGCCAGCATGGCCGCGTCGACGCGCACGGCGGTTGCCAGCACTGTAGCTTCGGTGGGGCCATAAGCATTCCAGACCTCGGCCTCGGGGAAGCGGTCCAGGAGCACCCTGACCAGTTCCGGGGGCAAGATCTCCGGCCAGCACGAAACGCCGCAGACGCGGGAGCATGCTGGCCCGGAAGCTGCGCTCGATCAAGCACATCTCGACGAACGAGGGCGTGGAGCTCCAGATGGTGGTTCCCGACGCAGCCAGGGCGCGATAAAGCTGCCTGGGGTTGGTGAGGTCGTCGTTGGTGATGCTGAATAGGGTGGCCCCGGTGATCAGGCTGAGATAGGTATCCATCACCGAGACGTCGAAGGTGAATGGTGCCCGGTTGAGGAAGACGTCGCCTTCGCTCAGGCCGTGCTGGCCCAACATCCAGGCCAGGAAATTGTCCAGGCACGCAAGGGTGATGATTACCCCTTTCGGTTCGCCCGTGCTTCCAGACGTGAAGATGAGATAGAATGGGTCATCCGGTCCCAAAGGGCGCGCCGGCCTCGGTTGCCCGGTGGCCGGCGTTTCCAGGATGGCAGCGATCTCGGCCGGGCGTGAGCATCATGCGCGCGCCGGCGGTCTTCAGGATACGCTCCACGCGCTGCGGCGGGACTGCGACGTCGATGGGCACGTATGGATGGCCTGCCCTGACGGAGCCGAGGAAGCCCACCAGCATTTCGGGCTGTTTGTGCCCCAACACCGCCACCGGCGAACGGTCGTCAGGCAGGTTTTGCGCCAGATACAGCGGCCAGAGCCGTCGAACCGTGGAAGAGCTCGCCATAGCTAAGCTTGCGCTCTCCGCTTACGTGAGCAATGCGGTCAGGGAAGTCCCGGCCCCAGAGGTCGATGCGCTGGAGCAGGTCCAGTTGCCTCCTCCACTACGCGCCGACCAGCGTCTCGATGTACGCGCTGATCTTGCGCGGCGTTGCCCACTGGTCGCGGTCGATCTCTGCCGGGGAGATTTCGATGCCGAATTCCTCCTCCAACCCCACGATCAGCTCCACCAGGCCCAGTGAGTCGAGAATGCCTCCCTCAAAGAGCAGTATGTCAGGGTTCTCCAGCACTTCATCGGTGCCGACTACCCGATGCAGGACGTTGATGACTCTAACCGACGTTGGCATGGTGCCATCCTTGGTTCCAATGTTACCCGGCGAAACGCGAGAGCGGGCCAGGTGTCTTGCCAGGTGACCTGCTCGATACGTGCCGCGCCCCGAGATCCCCTCGCCGAAGGTGTGCCAAAGTCCAACCGGTTCAAGCCGCCAGGGGCAGTGACCCGGAGTCGTCAGGGAGAAGGACAAGGAGCAAGGATGGCGCTGCATTCTAGCATGGATAGGCACTTGGGGGCAAAAGGCTGCCCGCCGGGATGGGCGCCTGTGGGATCGTGCGGCTGGCGAGGGCATGACGGGCCTATCGCGCGAACCGAACGCGGCACGGAGGACGCCGGGATGTCGGGGCGGAGGGCGCGGGATCGCATTCGCCGCGCGGTTCCGGCCCTGTTTCCCCTGTCCGGCGTCCACCGGTCGCGTCGCTCAACGTGCGGCGTGGCGCTTAGCTCGCGTTCGAGGCGGCTGAGGATCTTGCTCCGCTGCTTATGCACGTCTTCATCGGTCAGAGTGCGGTCGGGCGCCTGGAAAGTCAGGGCATAGGCCAACGACTTCTTGCCCGGCGGGATCGGCTGCCCACTATAGACGTCGAACAGGCGCAAGCTGACCAGCGTCTTGCCGCCGGCCTGGCGGATCAGCGTCGCGACCTGGTCGGCAGGCACGCCCTCATCCACGATCAGCGCCAGGTCTTCGTACACCGCAGGCTGGCCGGATATCCCGACCATCGGCGGCGCTACCGTGCCCCAGCCGGCCAGGAGCGCCTCGAGGTCGAGCTCCATGATCACCACCGGTTGGTCGGGCAGCCCCAGCGCCCCACGTGTGGCGGGGTGCAGCTCGCCCACTGCCCCGGCGTCGGTGCCGTTGAACAGCAGGTGCGCCCTTCGCCCGGGATGCATTGCGAGGTCAGCCACAGCCTTCGGGCCGGCCAGAGTATCAGGACCTTTCGTCAGGTCGTTGGTCCGGCGCGTGACCGAGGGCCCAGGGGGCACTCGCCCCCATCCGGGCCCCTTTGCCAGATCGCGCCGGCGGTGTCCGGCCCGGCCCCGGACGGCCGGAGTCGCAGTCGCTCCAACATGGCCTCGACCACACCCTTGAGGTCGAAGAAGCCCATCGGTCCGGCGTCGTGCTGCAGCCAGCTCTGCGGCTCGCGGGGTCCGCTGAGCAGAGCCGCGACCCGCCGTGGCTCTTGCGGCAGCCCTAAGCCCGGGCCCGGCAAAGAAGACCCTGCCGATCTCAAAGATGGCCACCCGCTCCTGGAACCGCAGGTTGACCGCGCGAGTTGAGAAGGCCGGCCAACAGGCTCCGCCGGAGGTGCGCCCGGTCCGCGCTCAGCGGGTTGCGGATCGGCACGTAGTCCTGCGGACCGGCGCGCTGCCGTCGGCCCGCAGGCGTGCCTCGTCGGCCAGGCTGATGATCGAATAGGTGATGATCTCGTCCAGCCCGGCACCCACCAGGATATCCCGGACCGCCTCTTCTCCTTCCAATGGCACGTTGCGCCGCTGCGGGGCAACTCGTCCGCAGCAGTGTCATGGGCAACCGGTCGTAACCGTACACGCGGCCCACTTCCTCGACCAGATCGGCCGGAATGTTTACGTCGAGCCGATAGCTAGGCACGGCCACCTGAAGGGAATAGGGAATAGGGACAGGCAGGGCCGCGGGCGGCTGTAGGGAGTCGGGAGTAGAAGCTGCTCCTGGCTCACCGTCTGCTGTTCCTTCCGGTAGAGGGCCAGGCCCCCGGGTCACGCCGAACTCCAGCGATGCGAGGAGCGCGCGATCTCGGGCACCGGCACATGAATGCCCAACATCCGGTCTACATACGCCGGATCGAGCGAGATCGCGCGCGGCGGCCGGCGGCCCGGATACACATCGCCGCAGTACGGGCGGGCGGTGCCGCCTGCCACCGCGGCCAGGAGCTGGCCAGCGCGGGCCAGCGCCGCCACGGTCAGCTCCGGATCGACGCCCTTACCGAAACGCGGCTGGCCTCACTGTTCAGCTTGAGCAGCTGGCTGGTGTGGCGAATGCTCAGGAAGTCGAAGTTGGCCGCTTCCAACAGCACGCGGGCCGTGCCATCGTGGATTTCGGTGGCGGCTCCGCCCATCACGCCTGCCGCCGCGATGCGCCCGCCGTGTCGGTGATGAGCAGCATCCCGGGATCGAGGGCCCGGTCCGCGCCGTCCAGTGTGGTCAGGTGTTCGCCCGGATGCGCTCGCCGCATGAGGATGGTAGGCCGGGCGCCGGCAGACCGGGCCAACAGCAGATCGTAGTCGAAGGCGTGCAGCGGCTGACCCAGCTCGAGCATAACGTAGTTGGTCACGTCCACGATATTGCTGATCGGGCGCATGCCGGCGCGCACCAGGCGCTGTTGCATCCAGAAAGGCGAAGGCCGGACCTGCAACTCCTCGAAGAGCCCTGCGGTGTAGCGTAGGCACAAATCCGGCGCCTCGACGACAATACCTGCGAAGTCAGCGTCAGGAAGCAGACGAAAGTGCGCCGCTTCTATTCCCTGCTCCTTGTCCCCTGCTCGCCTGGCCTGGCCCGTCAGCACGGCGATCTCACGGGCGATGCCCAGCACCGACTGGAGGTGGCCGAAGGCGCCCTTGATATCGAACTCGAAGATCCAATCGCCCAAATAATCGACCAGCGGCGTGCCCACCGGCGCATCCATGGGCAGGATCAGGATGCCTTCGTGCGAGTCGCTGAGATCCAGCTCCTTCTCCGAGCAGATCATGCCCTCCGACATGATGCCGCGCAGCTTGCTCGGCTTGAGCCGGACGACGCGCCTCTCCTGGCTATGCCCATCGACCAGGCGCGAGCCTTCGAGAGCGAGCGGCACCTTCGGCCCTCGGCCCGCGCTCAGGTCCTGCCCAACGTAGGGGTATAGATTGGGCGCGCCCGTCACCACGACCAGCGGCTCTGGCCTGCCATAGGCCACCGTGGCCAGCACCAATCGCTCGGCTTCCGGGTGCGGGTCTACCCGTAAGACCTGTCCGACGAAGATCCTGTTCGCGGTCCCACAGTTCGCCGATCTGCGTGATCGACTCCACCTCCAGCCCGGCCAGCGTCAATCGCTCGGCCAGCGCCTGTGGCGGGAGGGTGATCTCCACGAAATCCTTAAGCCAACTGAGCGGTATTTTCATCTTCTTCCCTTTTAGAACTGGTGCAGGAACCTCAAGTCATTGCCGTAGAACAGGCGTATATCGTTGATGTTGTACTTGAGCAGGGCCGGCCGTTCGACGCCCAGGCCAAAGGCGAAGCCGGATACCTTGTCGGGATCGTAGCCGCCGTTGCGCAACACCTGTGGATGGACCATCCCCGCGCCGGCGACCTCCAGCCAGCCGGTGTGTTTGCACACCGCGCAGCCTTCGCCGTGGCACAGCAGGCACTGCATATCTGCTTCGATGCTGGGCTCGGTGAAGGGGAAGTAGCTGCCCCTGACCCGCAACTGCCCTGTCGCCCCGTACATCTTCTTGGCGAACTCGTGAAGGGTGCCGATCAGATCGGCCAGTGTGATGTTCTTGCCGACTGCCAATCCCTCGACCTGGTAGAATTGGTGTTCTGAGCGCACCGTGACCTGCTCGTAGCGGTAGCACTTGCCCGGAAGGATCACGCGGATCGGCTCGGGCTGGTACTGGCGCATCGCCCGGACCTGGCCCGGGCTGGTGTGGGTGCGCAGCACGATCTTGTCGCTGACCCAGAAAGTGTCCCACATGTCGCGGGCAGGATGGTAGGACGGCATGTTCAGCAGTTCGAAGTTGTACTCGTCCCACTCCACGTCAGGTGCCTCGTAGACCTGGAAGCCCATTTCGCCGAAGATGGCGTAGATCTGCCGCAGCGTCTGTGTGACGATGTGCAGGTGGCCCAGGGCCGGCGCCCGGCCCGGGAGCGTAATGTCGAGCGCCCCCGCCGTGAGCTCCGCATTCAGGGCCTCGGTCTTGAGCGCCTCCTCGCGGGCCGCAAACGCCTGCTCGAGCGTTTCCTTGACGCGGTTGGCAGCCTCGCCGTAGGTGGGCCGCTGCTCTCGCGGCAGCTCCGCCAGCCTCTTCATGGCCTGGCCCATGGCGCCGCCCTTGCGGCCCAGATAGCGCACCCGCCAGTCCTCCAGGCTCTCGGCATCCCCTGCCGAAGCCAGAGCAGCCAGCGCCTCGGCCTGCAACTCGGCCAGCCATGGCTCATGCAGGGCACCTGGCAATTCGTCGTACATCTCGCCTCCAGAAAACAAAAAACGCGCACTTCGCCACAGGGACGAAGTGCGCCTCAAACGCTCCGCGGTGCCACCCTGGTTTCCCCTGCCAACGGGGACTCTCTGGCCGGCCGCCGGCCTCGAATCACTTCGGGGACGCGGGCTTACCGGCTGTCCAAATAACGGCGGACTCCCGTGCCAGACTACCAGGGGCGATCGCCGTACCCGGGCCCTCGACCTCGGCCCTGACAACATGCCAGGCCATCATTTGGATTCGAGGCCCGGGCTCACGATCACCCGCTTCACCTGGCAAGCTCGAGAGGGAACTTCGGCGAGCTCAAGCCGGCCGGGCTCACAGCCCCCCGAAAGGGCCCGGCCTCTCTGAGGCGATCCCACGCCTACTTTCCTCTGTCACAGCTTCTACAATGGCTATTTCGATTACATGCGCATTATGGGGGATCGGCCGCGTGTTTGTCAAATGGCATGTGCTCATCGGGCATCAGCGCCAGCTCGAGCGCCTCGCGCAGCGTGCGGGCCCCCAGCAGCTCGATGCTTGCCGGGGTGTTCTCGAGCCTCCGCGTTGCCGTTCGTGGCAGCAGCACGCGGGTGAAACCGAGCTTCGCCGCCTCGTTCAGCCGGCGTTGCAGGTGCCCCACGCTGCGCAGCTCGCCGCTCAGGCCGACCTCGCCCACCAACGCCGTATCTGCCGCGACCGGGCGGTTGTGGACCGAAGAGTAGATGGCGGCCGCTATCGCCAGGTCGGCGGCCGGCTCTTCGACTTCCAGCCCGCCGACTACGTTCACGAAGATGTCCTGGTCGGCGAGCCGGGCGCGCACACGCTTGGTCAACACCGCGGTCAGCAACAACAGGCGGTTGAAATCCACGCCGTTCGCCGTGCGCCGGGGCTGTGAAAAGCTCAAGGTGCTCGTCAGGGCCTGGATCTCGACCAGGAGTGGGCGCGTGCCCTCCATCGTCACCGCGATCGCCGACCCTGCCGAATTGGGCAGGCGCTCCGCCAGGAAAGCCTCGGAAGGGTTGCGCACTTCGCTCAAGCCTCGCTCGGCCATCTCGAAGACGCCGACCTCGTTGGTCGAGCCGAACCGGTTCTTGATCGAGCGCAGCAGCCGATAACTGTGGTAGCGCTCTCCCTCGAGGTAGAGCACAGTGTCGACCATGTGTTCGAGCACGCGCGGGCCCGCGATGGAGCCTTCCTTGTTGACATGGCCGACCAGAAAGAGAGGAAAGCCCTGCGCCTTGGCCAGGCGCAGCAGGAAGGCCGCGCAGTCGCGCACCTGGGTGACGCTGCCGGCGCTCGATTGGATCGAGTCGGAGTAGATGCTCTGCACCGAATCGACCACCACGAGCCGCGGCGCGACGCGCTCGATCTGGGCCGCGATGTTTTCGAGGTGGGTTTCTGCCAGGACCAGGATATTCGGCTCTTCGATGCCGATGCGCGCTGCCCGCAGTTTCGTCTGAGCGGTGGATTCCTCGCCGGAGACGTACAGCACCGGCCCACCCAGCCTGGCCACGTCAGCACACAGCTGAAGGAGCAGCGTCAACTTGCCTATGCCCGGATCGCCGCTCACCAGCACCACGGAGCCCGGCACGATGCCGCCTCCGAGGACGCGGCTCAGCTCGCCTATGCCGACATGGATCCGCTCATAGCCGTCTGCCGGGATATCGGGCAGCGGCTGTGGCGTGCCTTCGTGGGCGCCTTGCGGCAAGATGCTCGCGGGCCGGGCGCGGGTTCCTGCATCACCGTCTCTACCAGAGTGTTCCATTCGCCGCAGTCCGGGCATTTGCCCAGCCACTTCGGCTGGGCGCTGCCACAATTCTGGCAAACGTAGCGGGTCTTGGTCTTGGCCATAACGCCTCGAGAGGGCCGGGCTTTGATCACACGGTCGCTCAAATGTTCTCCTGGATTCTACCGCACGCGCGGGCAGGCGTCAAGCAAATGGCCTTTCCTAAACTTTGCGCCGCAGTATGGGTGCTGGTATCCTAAGCCTGCAATAATGGAGTGGGAGGAGCTTACGCGGCACTTGACCCAGATTCTGAGGCGAGTGCGTGTGCCCGCCGGGCGCAAAGGCAGCCTGCTCGTAGCCGCGGTGACTCTGCCGGTGATCGCCGTCCCGGCTTTGTGGCCGCTGATCATCCACGGATTGCCTCGCTCATCCGATGGCAGATTACATCTGTTGCGGCTGGTGCTTCTCGACTACCACCTGCGGCAGGGCACGCTGTACCCTAGGTGGTTGCCCGAGCTATTGATGGGCTATGGCTACCCTGTCTTCAGTTTCTACACGCCTGCCAGCTACTACGTGGCTGAGTTCTGGCACCTGGTGGGCCTGGGCTTCTATGGGGGGCTCGCGGCTGCACTCGGCACCATGATCCTGGCGGCCGGCCTGGGCGCCTGGCTGCTGGCTAGCGATGTGCTCGGTTCTCGATCTCCCTGGCCGGCGATCGTGGCCGCGGCCGCTTACATGTACGCCCCGTATTTGCTGACCAACGTGTATGTCCGTGGCGCGCTGCCCGAAGTGGCCGCCCAGGCCGTCATCCCGTGGACATTCTGGAGCCTGCGGCGGGTGATGCGGGCCGCCGGGCCGGCGCGGTACGTCCCTTTCCTGTCGCTCAGCCTGACAGCGCTGGCAATTACGCATACCCTGGTCCTCTTCCTGGTGCCGCCGGCGCTACTTGGCTACCTGGCCGTGCTGGCCTGGCCGGACCGTCAGGACGCCGGTCGCTCCCGGCTCGCCTGGGCCATCGGCGGCATGGCTGCGGCCGCCGGAGCCAGCGCCTTCTTCTGGCTACCGGTCCTGGCGCAGCGGAGCCTGCTCTCGCAGGCCGCCCTCCGCATCGCCCATGACATCTTTCTGCCCCAAAACGTCTGGACCTGGCACGACTTCCTCAGCACGGATCTGGCCTATCCCTACACGGCGAAAGTCCCTTTCAGCCTGGGTCTCGTCCAGCTGCTGCTCGCGCTGGGTGGATTTTTTTGGCCCGGCGTCGCGACGCCGAATCGGCTCTTCTTCGGGCTGCTGGCCCTGGCAGCCGGCCTCAGCATCGCCAGCTTTACGCTGCCGATCTGGGAGAGCAGCACGATCCTGACATCTGTGCAGTTCCCCTGGCGGCTGCTAAGCCTCGTGAGCCTGGCGCTGGCTCTGCTGACGGCGGGCGCCGTGGCAGGGCCGTTGACAGGATTGGCGAACAGGGCGCGGGGGGCAGACGCTACAGGGGCGCCTCCTGGCGCACGAAGGGGGTGGCCCACGCGGGTGCCATCCATGCACTCGTTTGCGGATTGGTGGTCGGCCCGCACGCAGTTCAGGACGCGTCTTTTGTCGCTGGGCTCCGCCGCACCGCATGGGCCCTTTGTGTCCTTACCGGCGCCCCGTGCCGCATCGGCGCCCGGAGGGGGCGATCGCGGTCCAAGGGCCCATTGGCTGCCTGCTGGAGCCGCCCTCCTCATAGTCGTTGCCATCGCGTTTGCCGACCGCCCCCAGCCCGGCCGCGATACGCAGCAGCCGGCAGACGATGCGGCGCTGACGCTGCCGGCTATCGCCCAGGTGGAAGCTGGCGACAGCAACACCTGGGGCACGACTTCGACCCAGGATTTCACTCCCCGTTGGGCGGACCTAAGCCACGGCCTGAAGGTGCTGCCTGAACCGGGCCGTGCGACGACCGGGACGCTCACGGGCGAATCGCGATCGAGAGCGCTGGGCCGTACGAGGTCAGTTTTCGGACCAGCGACGCGCAGGGCGGCCCGCTGCGCCTGACCAACTTCTTCTTTCCCGGCTGGCAGGTGTTCCTGGATGGGGATCGGTCGCTCACGCCTTACCCCAGCACGAATCTGGGGCTGCTCACGATTGACGTCCCGGCAGGGGAGCACCGGCTGAGCGTGGCCTGGACCGGCGCCCTCGTCGAGCGCGCCGCTGCCATGTTGAGCCTGTTGTCGCTCGCCGGGCTGGCCTGGTTTTCGTGGCGCCGGGCGGACCGGGGCTGGCTGTCGCTGGTTCTGCTTCCGGTCCTCGCAGCCGGCGCGTGGGCGAGCGCGCGGCCGTACCCGCCCGCCGGACCGGCCTACGCTGTCACGTCCCCCATCGCGGCAGGAGGGGCTAAGCTGCCGGCTATCGTGCCGAGCCGGAGGAGGGGCGGCGGGCGCTCTACCTGTATCCCTACTGGTATGTATCGAGCCGGCCGGCGGCCGACATGCTCGTGCACATGCAGCTGCACGACCGCACCGCGGACGTGTGGTGGCGGAAACGCTGGCCCGCCCTTACTTCGGTGCGTTGCACACCGGCGACTGGGCTGCCGGCACCCTGGTCAACGACGCGTATCGCCTGGGGCTGGCGCCGGGGCTGCCGGCGGGCACGTATGATCTCTATGTCGGGTTCGGGGTCCAGGCCGCCACGGGAACCGCGGACGACACGCTGCTTGCTGGCGCTGCCCTGGCCAAGGCGGGCGCCGTGCAGTTGCCTGGCTCACCACCTCAGGCCCAAGGGTACTAGGGGCCAGGGGCGGCCGTTGCGGCGCCGTTGGCCAGCTTCGGTGGCAGTATCCTTATGGCCGGGTATGACCTTGAGGCCCCACCGGCGCCCTCGCTCGGTTCGGAGCGGGGCGGTTCCGCAGCCGGCGGGGAGGTGCAGGACCGGGTCGCGCGGTTACCTGACCGTCGTTGCGCCCGGTGCCTGGCTGGATTACACTCTCTACTGGCGCGCGCCGGGGCCCAGCGCGCCCACCCAGAATTACCACGGATTCGTGCACCTGGTCAACGGCGGTGGCCAGATGCTGACCGGCCACGACCAGCTCCCCGGTGACGGGCTGCGTCCTCCGGTGCTTTGGGACCTTTTCAGCGATCAACCCGATCATTACGACATGCAGATCCCGGTCGATGCGCCGTCCGGCCTGTTCTGGCCGCACGTCGGCGTGTACCGGGCGGGGGGGCTGGCCTTGCTGCCCGCGCGGCCCGCAGGACCAGCCCCTTGGCGATAGCTACGCTCTGCCGCCCGTCAAGGTGGTAGCGCGTCCCGCGTCGGGGCAAAGCCAGGCGGTCAATGCGCGCCTGGGTGATGTGGCGATCTTGCAGGGTTTCGACCTGTCCGCGCCGGCTGGGGGCGTCCGGCCTGGCGACGCCATCACGCTGACGTTGCATTTTCAGGCGCAGGTGTCTGGCGTTGCAGACTATTCGCGCTTTGTGCACCTTTACAGCCCGCAACTCGGGATGGCCGCGCAGCAGGACGGCATACCTCAAGACGGGCACAATCCCACCTGGACGTGGACGAAGGGCGAAACCATCGTTAACCGCGTCAGGCTACAGGTGAGTCAGCAAGCCACGCCCGGCCTTTATGCGCTGGGCAGCGGGCTTTACGATCAGTCCGCCGCAGGCGTTCGCCTGCCGGCCTACACGGCAGGCGGCACGCGTTACGCTGGCGACGAAGTAACGCTTGCCGAAATCAAGATCCTGAGCCGTTAGAACATCGAGCGCTACATGATTGCTGAGCGGAAGTCGGATAACCAGCTAGCAGGCGTCGAGTTACGGGCAGACCCGAAGCGCGCCTGGCCGTGGCTGGTGGTTTTGCTGCTGGTAATCTCGGCCTTGGAGCCTTTTCTTACGCACGGCTTTCTGGAGACCCAGGATATCGTCAATCACCTGTGGCGGGTGGTGCTGATCGATTGGGGGCTGCATCACGGCACGTTCTTCGCGCGCTGGATCCCGGAGCTCGTCAACGGCTACGGGTCGCCAATGCTCACCTTCTACACGCCGGTAACTTACTATTTGGCCGAGTTTTTGCATCTCCTCGGGCTGGGGCTGCCGTCTGCCTTGCTGTCGGCCGGGGGATTCTGGCTGGCGCTGGGGACGATCGGGATGTACCTGTTCGCCCGCGATTTCTATGAGGTGCGCTCGCCCTGGCCGGCCCTGGTTGCTGCGGCCGGCTATGCTTACGCTCCCTATTTGTTGAGCAATCTCTATGTGCGGGGCGCCCTACCCGAGGTGGGGGCTCAGGCGCTGCTGCCCTGGATGCTTTGGGGCGCAAGCCGGCTGATAACGTCCGATCGCCCGCCGGCCTACATCCTGCCCTTTGCCTTCAGCGTGGGGGGGCTTGCCCTGACGCACACGTTGAGCCTGCTTTTCTTGCCCCCTGTGGTGCTCGGCTACGTGGCTGTGGTGTGGTGGAAGCGCCGCCCGCCTCGCGAGGGCCTGATCTCGCTGGGAGTGGGGCTGCTTGCCGCAATGGGCATGACCGCCTTTTTCTGGCTCCCGCTGGTTGGCGAGCGCTCGTACCTGGCCCGCACAGCCTATCAGCAAGCCATGGCGGCGCTTCCCACCAATGTGTTTCGGTGGAACAACCTGATCGACACCGGGTTCCGCTTCACTTATGGCACAACCGTCCCCTTCCGCCTGGGGATCGTCCAGGTCGTGCTGGGCTTGCTCGGTATGATCCTGGCCCGGCGGCGCGACCTCGCCTGGTGGTATTGGGCAGCCGTCGGCGCCTGCGCGTTGGGCCTGGCCAGCGCCCCGGCGCAGCCCCTTTGGGCCAGCAACGATCTGCTCCTTGCGATCCAGTTTCCCTGGCGGTTGCTCACCATCGTTGACCTGTCGTTGGCGCTCTTCCTGGGCGGCAGCCTGCTGAGGTTAGCTGCTTCGGCCCGGCGCCTCGGATCACCAGATCCCCAGGGTGCCGGCCCTGGATGCAGCGTGCGGGGACTCGCTGGCCGCCCGTGGGCCTGTCCCCTGACGGCGCTCACAATGATCGCGCTGGTTGCCGCCAGCGCCTGGCCTCTGCTCAGCTGGACCCAGTCACGCCCGGTTGACGATCGAAGCCTCACGATACCCGCGCTGGCCGCCTACGAAAGCAGGACACGAGAGTACGGGGCGACCTCCAGCTGGAGCAAAGAGTTCTTTCCACGCTGGGTCGATATCCAGCCGGCTTTCAAGGGCATCGCGGCTCGGGTGGCCAGACCACGACCCTCGAGCCGCACATTACGGTTGATGGGGCAGGCCGGACGAGTTTTGATGCCACGATCACGAGCGCCAGCGCAGGGTCGCTGCGTTTCAAGAACTTCTTCTTCCCGGGCTGGCGCGCCGTGCTCGACGGTCACACGGAGCTGCGGCCCTATCCGAGCACGACGATGGGTTTGCTCACTGTTGACCTGCCTGCCGGCACCCATCGGCTGAGCGTTCACTGGGGCGGGACGGGGCTACAGCGCGCGGCCGGCGGGTTGACCCTGCTCTCGTTGGTCGCGCTGGCCTGGTGGTGCGCGCGGGGCGGGCGCTTCCGCGGCCAACGCGCGCTGGCCGCGGTCCCGCTGGCGCTGCTGGCGGCGGCCCTGGTGGGCCTCGCCTGGCCGCACCAGGCCAGCACCGTCCAAGCGCCGGCGCAGCCGGTCGCCGGTGCCGGCCTGGAGTTGCTGGCCTATAGCACGGAGATGCCCGATCCGGCCACGCTCCTGGTCCATCCGTACTGGTATGTGGCTCAGCGGCCGCCTAAACACGTGCGAGTCCGCTGGCAACTGCGCGACGCGGCCGGCCAGGTGATCACCGAAGACAGCAGCCGCCCATACTATGGCACCCTTGATGCCGGTGATTGGCCGGCAGGCACGGTGGCCGACGACGCTTACCAGGTCACGCTCCCGCCGGGGTTGTCGCCTGGGAGCTACCAGCTCTGTCTGGCCATCGATTTGCCCGACGCCAGCGGGCGCGAGCAGGCGTCGCGTGCCATAGGGGCCGTCACCTTGCCGGCAGCAGGCCCACGGACGGGCCTGCCCGCGAGGACCGCGCTGCCTCGATCTCAGCTTTGGTGGACAGGCGCTCCTGGCCGGATATGGCTTGACGATCGGCCCGCAGGCGGGGGCCGCTGCCGTCCCGCGCCCGGTCGTCTCCCAGACGCGCCCCGTTGTGGCCCACCCCGGCGATGCCTTGCTCTATACCCTTTACTGGTACGCCCAGGCGCCGATGACCCTGGACTATCATAGTTTCATCCACCTTGTGGATGTCGCGGGGCGGCCCTTGTCGAAGGTTGATCACCTGGCCGGCGAGAGGTTCGCCAGCTCGACGCTGTGGAGCGGTGCGTACCCCAGCGCCGACTTTTTCACCCTCGTTGTGCCCACCGGCACCGTGAGCGGCCTCTACTGGCCCGAGGTCGGGCTGTATGATTTCGACACGATGGGGCTGTTAGTGGCGCGAGACACTGCAGGCAGGGAGGTGGGCGACAGCATCGCGCTGCCACCCATCAAGGTCGTCAGCCCGATCGCTCCTGCGCCCCAACACGACGCCTACGCCCGGGTGGGGACGCTTGGCACGCTACAGGGCTTCGACCTGGCAGTGGTGCCGCCCGCCAAGCCGGCGACCGCCGCGGTCACGTCAACCTCAACCGGTTCGGGGCCACCTTCCGGGCCGTCATCCTTGCTGGGGCAGGGTTCCGGATCGCCCGAGAGCTCCTCTCCGGGACAGGGCCCGGGAAGGGCTTCGGCTGTGCTCCCTGAGCTGGCTCCCGGTGCGCAGCTGACGCTGACGCTGTACTTCCATAGCCAGCAGCCAGCGAGCTTGGACTACACGCGCTTCGTCCATCTCTACAGCCCTGGCCTGGGCATGGTGGCTCAAAGTGATGGCATTCCGCAAGGCGGAAGCAACCCGACCGGGGCGTGGGTGCCAGGCGAAACGATTGCGGACCAGGTGGCCCTGAAGGTGGATGAGAAAGCGCTTCCCGGCCCGTACGTCTTGCAGATCGGTTTCTACAACCCGGCTGACGGCCAGCGGGTGCCGATGCAGGATCGGGCGGGGCGTCCCTTGCCGGATGCGCAGGTGAGCCTGGCCACGCTGATGGTTGTGAGGTAGGGCAACGGCAGGGAAGTGAGGGCCGGCTTCTGGTGGTCTATCCACGTTTACAGAGCAGAGGGAGGGGCATGGGTCGGAAGCTCGATCGGCGCAGCGTGCGATCTGCGGCGGCCAGTTGGCCGCCGTGGGCCATCCTCTGTGCGTTCGCGGTCCTGGGGATCATCTATGGCTTCGTTGACCCCATCTTCGAGGCGAGCGACGAACTGAACCACTATCCGTACGTCGCTCATCTGGCCCTGGGCCAGGGGCTGCCGGTTCAACACCCCGGCGAGTTTACACTGTGGAGGCAGGAAGGCAGCCAGCCCCCCCTTTACTATGCCCTGGCTGCAGCGTTGACTTCCTGGGTTCCCATCGATGACCTGTCGCAGGTGCTTCGACTCAATCCGCACGCGCGGGTCGGCATCCCCATGGCCCAAGACAACAAGAACATGGTCGTGCACAGCGATCGGGAGGCATTCCCGTGGCACGGCACCACGCTCGCCGTGCACCTGATCCGGTTCTTTTCCGTGGCCCTGGCCATGGGCACGCTCTGGTGCACTTATCTGCTGGCGCTGGCCGTGTTCCCCGGCCAAACAGGCCTGGCTTCCGCCGCTATGGCGACCAATGCCTTCTTGCCCATGTTTGTCTTCATCAGCGCGTCGGTCAACAACGACAACCTGGTGATCTTCCTTTGTTCCCTTGCCCTGCTCCTGCTTTTCCGTTTCGTGCGCCGCGCCCCGAGGGGGTCCGTCGTGGAGGACAGGGCCGGATTGGGCCAACTCGTCTTGATCGGCGTGGTGATCGGCCTGGCGTGTCTCACAAAGGAAAGCGCCCTCGGCCTGCTGCCGGTCGCTGCCCTGGCCGCAGCCTTGCGCCGCTTCGGTCCCTCAGCCCAGCCGGTTTTGCCTCCGAGCAAGACCGCGCCGGGGCGCGAGAGCCGGGATGATGAGGCCGGCCCACCCGGGCACCTGCCTGCCTCGATTTCGACAGCCAGCGCCGGCGGAGGCGCCGCGGTGGATCGTATGCCCTTTGGGGTGCCGGCCGCGAGCCCGGCGATGGATGATCCGCGGGCGGGCCCAGGGCACGTAGGTAAGCAGAGCCGCGAGCGCCAGCCGAGGGCGGCCGGGGATGCCGGAGGAGGCCGGCGCGATGGCATAAGGGACCGCGCGATGGGCTGGATTGCCGACTGCGCGGCCTTCGGGGTCCCGGCGGCGCTGGTGGCAGGTTGGTGGTACGTCCGCAACTGGCAGCTGTACGGTGACCCCCTTGGCCTCAACGTGATGTTGGACATCGCCGGACGCCGCCCGACGCAGCCGCGTCTCCTGGACCTCTGGAATGAGTTCGAGGGTTGGCGCATCAGCTTCTGGGGCCTTTTCGGCGGCGTCAACGTCCTGATGCGCCCACCATGGATCTATCATGTGCTGGACGGGCTGGCCCTTCTGGTATTGCTCGGCCTGATGGCGCTTGCGCTGCGCCTCGCCTGGCGCGGCGGGGATGCCTGGCTCTGCGAGCCGGACCATGCCCGGCGCGATTGGCCCTGGCGAGAGCTGCTGCTGGCAACCGCCTGGATCGCCGGCGAGATGGTGGCCCTCGTGCGGTGGACGATGTCTACCTTTGCCTCGCAGGGGCGCCTGGTCTTTCCGGCCCTGTCTGCGATCTGCCTGCTCCTGGCCCTCGGGGCCGCAGCCTTGTGGCCTGCCCGCCTGCGCGGGTGGCCTGCCTGGGTATTGCCCGGCCTCCTCTGTGTCCTGGCGGTCTCCTCCCCGTTCCTGGCCATCCGGCCCGCTTATGCCCTGCCGCCGATCCTGACCCCTGCCCAGGTTCCGGCAGAAGCTCAGGCTTTCGATGCGACGTACGGCGGAGTGGTCAAGCTGCTGGCATTCGAGGTGGACAAGGCAGAGGTCCGCCCCGGCGATTCACTGCCCGTGACGCTGTACTGGCAAGCGTTGGCGCCGATGCCGGAGGACTACAGCGTCTATGTCCAGCTCATCGGGCAGGGCCGGAGCGTGCTGGCGCAACTGGACAGCTATGCCGGCGGTACCTACCCGACCAGCCGGTGGCAGCCCGGCCAGGTCATCGAAGACAAGTTCCAGGTCGAGGTGCGGGTGGCCCCTGCGGCCCCCGTCGCCGCTTCGCTCGAGGCCGGCTTATACCGGCTGAGCGCTCAGCAGCGCCTGGCCGTGACCGACCCTCGCGGCAAGCCGGTCGGCGTGTCGGCCCTGGCACGGATCAAGGTGGCCGTTCCCACCTCTGCCTTCAACCCGTCGCACCCGCTCACGGCAGACTTGGATCAGCGGGTCCGGCTTGCAGGCTTTGATCTGCCGTCTGGCCCGTTCCGGCCCGGCAGCGAGGTCCCCCTGGTGTTGTACTGGCAGGTGCTGGCCAGCCTTGACGGCGACTACACCGTGTTCGTCCATCTCGTGGATGCGCAGAACCACATGGTCGGCCAGGGAGACGGGCCGCCGCTGGGCAACGACTATCCGACCCATTTCTGGAGCAGCGGGGAGAACCTGGCCGATGGCCATGTGCTGCGCATAGCCGCGGATGCCCCTCCCGGTATCTATAGTCTCTATGTCGGCCTTTACCGGCCTGACAGCGGCCGGCGGTTGCCCGTCGAGGGCGGCGGCGATCAAGTGCCCTTGGGTAACGTGCAGGTCGGGCCATGAGCTTTCGTCTAAACCGCAGGGGTCTCGGGACCATGCCCCTGGACGCCGAGAAAAAGGCCGGTAAGGCCGTAGCTCTGTCGGCCCACAACGGCTTGGCGGGCCACGAAAAGCTGCTGATCTGTCTCTTGGGCGCTCTATATCTCATCGTGGGCGTCGGGTACTCGCTGCAGGTCCCGCCATTCGAGGCCCCGGACGAGACCTCGCACTACTCGTTCGTGCTCCGCATGGCGCGGGGCGGCACGTTGCCCGACATGCGCTACGAAGCCCAGGGGCCGTGGAGCAGCGAAGGGGGGCAGGCGCCGCTCTACTATTACACGATGGGATATCTCATCCGGGGCCTGGATCTCAGCGATCCAGGCGTCATCAATCGCCCGAACCCGCACGCCAATTGGGGCAACCCGCAGTATCCGGGGAACAAGAACTACAACCTTTACAGCGGCCAACGCCTGCCTCTGGCGGGCGCCAACCTCACCTTGCACGTCGTGCGCTGGCTATCCGTACTGCTGAGCCTGGGCGCCGTGCTCTTTACGTACGCTACAGCTCGCCTGGCATTCCCTGGGGCGCGCCGGCTGGCGGGGCTCTCGGCACTGGCCGTGGCGCTCATCCCACAATTTGCCTTCATCAGCGCCCGCGTTTCCAACGATGGCATGGTGACGTTGCTCTCTGCGGCTACGATCTACTGGTTGGCCTTGCTTCTAAAAGCGCCTCATGCCCGCGCCATCAAGTGGGCACAGTGGGCCATCCTCGGCATCCTGATCGGGCTGGCAGCCCTCACCAAGCTTCAAGGGCTTGCTTTGCTGGGGGCGGCGCTCCTGGTGATGGCCTGGCTGGCCTGGCGGGACCGCAGCCCGGGCCGGCTGGCCTGCGCCCTGCCGATAGTGATCGCACCGCTCCTGGCCATCGCAGGATGGTGGTACTGGCGCAACCACAGCTTATACCACGACTGGCTCGGCATCACCGTGCTGGTAGGCAGCAGCGGAAACCCGGGCGCGCTGCCTGACTTGCGTTGGCTGCTCGCCGAGCTCAACGGCGAGCGCATGTCTTTCTGGGGCCTGTTCGGCTGGTTCAGCATCTTGCTGCCAGGCTGGACCTACATCGTGCTTGACTTCATCACGGTCATCGCTCTCGCCGGGTTGGCAAGGGCGGCCTGGCAAAGGCTGGCGCGGGGCCGGCTGCCCGCCGGCTGGGATGGGGAGGTGCTGCTCCTGTTGCTGGCATGGGCCGGGATTCTCTTTGCCCTGTTCTGCTACTGGGCCACCTTCACGGCCGAACCCCAGGGGCGCGAGCTCGACCCGGGGCTCTGCGCCATCGGTCCCCTGCTGGTGGCCGGCCTGGCCGTCTGGTTGGAGCGCCTGCCGTCGCCTCGTCAGGCCGAGATCCTGGCACTGTTGCCCGCCGGCCTGGCGGCCTGTTCCCTGTGGGCCCTTCTAGTGCTGCTGCCAGGCACCTACCTGGCACCCAGCCCGGTCGCGGCGGTGCCCGCCGGTGCACACCGGCTTGACCTGGTTTTCGACGGGGAGATCGAGCTCCTGGGGATCGAGCTGCCCTCCACGCGCTACCACCCCGGCGAGTCAGTGCCGGTGACGCTCTACGAGCAGACCGCGCGATCCGCTGGCAGTGGACTACCAGGTCTTCGTGCAGCTTCTGGGCCCGGACGGCTCCGTTATCGGCAACGTCACGACATATCCCGGCTGGGGGCGCAACCCGACACCGCAGTGGAAGCCCGGCGCCATCTACCCCGATCATTATCTCGTGGCCGTCGAGGGCAACTTGGGCACGGACTCCCCTCTGCTCGCACGGGTTTATGCCGGTTTCACCCGGTCGAAGAACCTCGATCCTGCCACCGCGACGACCGAAGGAGGCGGCGTGGCATCGCTTTTTGTCGGCTCAGTCGTGCTGGCGCCGGCCGGGACGGCATCGGCCCAATCCCTCGGTTTGCTCCCGGAAGACGCAACCTTTGGGTCATGCATCCGCCTGGCAGGTTACTCCTGGTCGGACGGATCGCTGCCGCGGGCCGGCGGCGTCCTGCCTGTGACCTTGCTGTGGGAGGCCACGCAGCCCCCAGGCCATGACTTGACCGCTTTCGTCCAACTGCTCGACTCGCAAGGAAGGCTTGTGGCTGGCTACGATCAGCCGCCCGCACAAGGACGCTTCGGCACCACTCTCTGGCAACCTGGTGACCGTGTCGTCAGCCGGTTCCCCTTGAAGTTGCCTTCGGGCCTTGCCCCAGGCCGCTACCGGCTCCAGGCAGGCCTGTATCTGACCAGCAGTGCCGGGTCCATACGATTGCCCGTTGCAGCGCCTGACCAGCAGACGCAAGACCAGGCTGTCATCCTGGGCACGGTAGCTGCCCAATAGACGGGCACAGGCCCGATCCCATTATTCTCCTTTGGGCAAGGCCAGCAACAGCGTCTCGCCGTCTCCCGCCGCGGCGGCCCCTTCTGAGCTCCGGGCAGGCAGCTTGGCGAGCGTGCCGGCGTCATACATCTGCAGTGTCAGCTGGCTTCCTGGTGGGATCGGGCCATCGAGCTCCACATCGCTGTACTCGATGACGATGGCTCCCTGGGGCCACTGCCCGGTGGGCAAAATGCCATCGAATGGCTCGCGCTCTGTGCCTGCCAGGACGCGCGGTTGGCCGACGGCCGATGGCACAACCAGCCGCAGGATGTATTTGTCGTGCGCTGCCGGCTGGTCGATGGCCTGCCAGTAAAGCGTGACCGGTATCGAGGTGCCCGAGGGCAGCCGCCGCCCAACGTCATAGCCCCGCAGCGCGATGGCGCTCCCGAAGGTGGCATGGCTGGGGTTTTGCATCCCTGCCGGCAGGCTGCTAGTGATCGGCGAGCGCGGCAAGAATAGTTCGAGGTTGAGCAGGGAGATCGGGCTGGGGAAGCCAAGGCTGCCTGCCTCCCACGTTTGCGCCTGAAGGTAGTTGTCGACGTCATCCTGCTTCTCCGCATCCGCCAGCCAGATGCGCCGATGCGTGGCGAGGAGAGTCTGCAGCTCATTTGGTGATGCTTGCAAGGTAGCGGGCGCGATATCGCGCACCGCCGTACCGTAGCCGGCGGTGCCTGCCTTGGCCAGATCGTCGAGAGGCAGATAATAGCTGAACAACCGCCACCATCCAGGGGGCTTGACCAACACCAGATCCCCCGGTTCGACGCGTGCCTTCAGGTAGCCTCCCATCGAGCTCACCTGGCCCTTGTCGTACTGGGGCAAAGTGAAATAGTTCACGGTGCTGTACAGTATGCCGGCCAACAGCACGGCGGCCGCGATGCCCGCGACCCACCTCCGCCGCTGCCACAACCAGCCAAGCCCGGCGGCCACCAGCAGGACGCACGGACCGCTGCTGAGGCTCAGGTGGCGCGCGTCCATATAGGCCGGGTGCACCATGTTGACCGCGAGCAGAAGCATCGTTGGAATCAGCACCAGGCCGGCGAGCTGCCAGTCGCCGTGCGGCGGCCAACCGCTGCGCAGCCCCCAGCACGCCCCGAGCACAGCCAGGGCGGCGAACAGCAGGTCCAGGGGCCAGACGCGCCCGAGGTCCACGCTGAGCCCAAGATTGAAGGCGTTGATGAGGTCGGGCAAGAGGGTGCGCAAGGATGCGCGGGTAAAACTCACGAGCGTGTTGGGGTCGCGCAGCACCTGCAGGCCGGCGATCCCGGCGGACAGGCCCCCGAGCCCGAACAGGATCAGAATGCCGATGAGCACCAGCCGCCTGCGGGTGCGCCAGAAGCGCTGGCAGATGGCCAGGGCATGGACGGGGAGGATGAAGACCGCGAAATAATGTGAGCTCAGGAGGGCCAACAGCAAGATCGCGTAGGCGGCCAGCCAGCGGCGGCGCTCCTGGCGCCCTTCCGCGTCACATGCCCGGAGCAGGGCATAGGTGCTGAGCAGAGCCAGGAGCGCCATGAGCGTGTACATGCGCACTTCCTGACCGAACCAGAGGAAAAAGGGGTTGGCTGCGGCGAGAAGCGCGGCCCATGCCGGCGTGGCCGGTGGCAGAAGATCGCGCCGGGCCAGGTGCCGGGCCAGGCTCCAGCTGATCGGCACGATGAGCGTGGCGGCCATGACCGAGACGAAGCGCAGGGCGAATTCGCTCGTGCCTGCCAGGCGCAGCATCGCTCCGAGCAACGCGAAATAGGTGAAGGGATGCTGATCCGTGGTGGGCCAGGCGCCGACGCCCGTGCGCAGCCAGATGGTGCCGCGCAGCAGGACCGGCCACGGTGATTCGGCCCGCTGTAGGCTGAAGCTCTCGTCGAGCCAAAGATTCTTGGCGCCCAACCGGAACACCAGACGGGCGAAGGCCAGCAGGATGAGCAACAGCCAGAGCCAGCGTTTCCAGAGCCCTTGGCGCACGGTGCTCAAGGCTCCTGCGCCACGAATTGCCGATGACATCAGGGAAGAACTTCCGTCCATGCGATCAGCCTCACGGGCTGTGCAGCGCTGCCAGGTCCAGGTGGTCGGCGCGCTGATGCCGTCAAAAGGCGGGGCGCCCCCGCCACCGCGTGATACAAGACCAGTATCAGCCGGTATCGGCCTGGAGCGAGATCCTCAGGCACCGGCAGGCCGTAGGTCGTGGTCCCAGGCCCGACTGCATCTTTGCCTAGCGGGCGATCGAGCTGAGCCACCAGCGTGTTCCCCTCGTTCAATACCTGCAAGGAGATGTCGGTTTGGTCAGGCAGGTCGTGGCCTGTGCTTGACCAACGGAGGTAAACCGCGAGAAGCCCGCCGGGAACGATGGCCTGCGGCTCAACAGCCTGCCCGGTCAGGCGCAGCCCCGAAGCATACGCCTCGTCAGAGGGGAGCAAAGTGCCGGGAGGGCGCACGTATACCTCCACGGGCCAGCTGGCGACCTGCGTCGTGCTGAGTCGCAGATACGAGCCGGAGAGCGCTGACGAGGCGATGCCGCGGCCATCCCACCAGGGCGCAGGCTGGAGCGGCAAGAGCACACGCTGCACCCCCGAGCGCGCCAGTTCGTCCACCACTGACGCGCTGCCGGCTGCATCGTTTGCGGCCGGTGGAAGGATCACATGCGCGGCTCCGTCCGGATAATAGTACCATAGCGTGGGGTCGGGAAAGTTCTCGACCACGCGCGCCTGGCCCTCCGGCAGGCCGTAGGCCAGCTTTCCGAGGGTCGATGCGGAGATTCTCGCCACCCACGCGTCTTGCTGAAGGCTGGATCGCCATAATAGTGATCGAGAGAGACAGCCATCCCCACCAGCAAGCCGCCAAGGAGCACGCTGCGAAGCAGTCTGGCCCTTCGCCCAAGCCGGCGTGGTGGGCCGGTGGGCGCTCTGGCGCCCTCGAACGCCGCGCCGATCAGCAGGTAAAATGGGGGCACGGCCGCGATCATGTAGCGTTCGTTGAAAATGGGCCGGCTCAGTGCTCCAATCCAACTCAGGCCAAGCGGAAGGAGCAGGCAAAGCAAGAGAAACGATAGGACTGCTCTCCCGGAACGGCCCTCGCGCACGTGGTGCACTGCTCCCCACCCCGCCAGGACCGTCCCGACAACGGCAAAGATATCCCGCAAAGCTGTAGGCAGTGTCTCCCCTACGGCGAATGCGCTGAGGGAGCGGATAACCATCTGGGGCAGGCCGGGCGATTCACCGGTCCCCTCGTAGCTCGTCAGGACGTTCCCGGCGACGATCAGCCACGGAACGTAGAGCAATGCCAACAGCGCCTGCAGTTCCAGCCAGCGCCACAGCACAGCGCGCCGGCTGCGATCCGCCAACAGGCTGCCCAGGACCCAGGCGTCCTGAGCGAGCACCACAAAACTCGTAAAATAGTGGACGTTGAGCGCCAGCCAGGTGACTGCCACGTAGGAGAGGCCGCGCCGCCACGTCGGGCGCTCGACCGTTTCCAACGCCAGCCAGCTGCTGGCGATGGTCAGCGCGAGGCTCATGCTGTACATCCGGGCATCCTGGCTGTGCCAGAGCGCATAGGGGCTAAGGGCGAGCAGCCCGGCGGACAGAAGAGAAGAGGGCTCAGACAGCTTGAGGCGTCGCGCCAGACGATAGAGCAATGCGACGGCGAGCAACCCAAACCAGGCGCTCAGGAACCGCAGGGCGAATTCAGAATGCCCCGCCACGGCGGCCCAGCCCTTTTCGAGCACATAGCTGCCGATGGGATGCGGTTCTCGCAGGGCGACCGTCATCTTCAAGATGCCGGCGACCGGGTTCGTGCTGAAGAAGTAGCCGAAGGCCTCGTCGCCCCTCAGTTCCTGGTAGTCCAGCCGGTAGACCCGCAGCCCGAACGCCGCCAGGAGGATCCCCAGGCTGACCAGCCGCCGCAGAGTTCCGTTCATGATCCTCGACGATACCTGCTCGACCAGACAAACCACGCGAGCGCCGCCAGCAAGCTGGCCGCTGAGATAGCGGCTCCAACTTGCAGCACGGCCGGGCGCAACCTGAGGGTGATGCTGTGCGAGCCGGCCTGCAGGGGGAGCGCGCGGAAGGGTGCCGTCGGCGCGCAGCAACTCTGCCGGACGCCCATCGATTTCGGCCTGCCAGCCCGGGAAATAGACCTCGCTGAGCACCAGGACGCAGGGCCCGGGGCTCCAACGTTTAGCGCCATGTACTCCGGCCCGCGCGCCTGCCAGCTGGGCTCGCCGGCGCAGGAGGTGGGGGTGAGCTCGAAGCAACCCCCGGCGCCTGGGATTGGCCTTCGTTGAAGCCGGCCGGCATGGCCGTCAGGATGACCTGCCTGGCCGGATCGAAATCAGGGGCTGCCAGACGCTGCCAGAGGGCATCGCCATCCGGCAAGGTAAGCACCTCTCCGGCCAGCCAGGCGCGAGGCGCCGGCCGGCTGAGGCGGTAGAGATAGGTGGGCTTCCCATCCTGGCCCGTGGCCTGGGCGATGCGCACTGCAGGCACATCCAGGCTTTGCCTCGCTGTCAGCACGTACTTCACGTTCAGCAATTGCCACACCCCGCGCTCGGCAGGCGATCGAGCAGCTCCTGGTAGGCCGCCAGCCGCAGTGGGCTGGCGCCGGATATGTCCTCCAGCCCGTAAGCGTCGCCGTAGTTGAGCGGTAAACGGTTTTCGTTGGCCACGCGGAAAGGGCTCTGGTCAGCCAGGGGAGCGCTGAGCAGCGGCTGCGGGGGGAACGGGTCGGCCGTCGCAGGCCCGGCGTGGTTGCTTGCGGTGAGGGTGAAGAGATCAAAAGCCAGCGCAACGACGAGCAAGGCGGGTTGCCGGCTGAAGAGCGCCAGGGCAGCCAGACGCGGACAGCAGTGCCAGGAACAGGCATGCCGCCGTAAACCCCCAAAGAGGTTGGTTGCCGGCCTGGTACCCGACAAAAAAGGCCAGCGCCAGTGCGCCAGCGGCCGCCGCGCCTGCGACGTACCAGCGCGCAAGGTCGCGTCCGGCTGCGGCCGCGGGGCGCTCCCGGCGCCCGGACCGTGAGTAGCGCCTCGTTCGCAGAGCAGGGGTGACGCCGCGATGCGCTCCTGCCGCCCATGCACTGGCAAACAGCGCAGGTGTCCTCGCGGCGCGTTGGCGAGACCCGGAAGCTGCCCGCGGGCGAACTCTTGTGTGGCGACGTTTGCAACGCTTTGAGTGTGGGGCCCCGCCTCGGCAGCCGCGCGGTGGCCGCCGCCTGCCGTGAGGCTCGGTGCACCGCCGTCGCCCCGGAGGTGGAAGCGTTTTCCGGGCGCTGTTCCATCTCCCACAACCCCGCTCCATGCTCTCGCGAGCCACGCTCCCCCGAACCCGGCCAGCAAGGCCACTGCCAGCACCGCCCAGACGATGGTCCTCTCCTGGTCACGGAACAGGCTCCAGCCCGGCACGATCAGGTAAAAGAGTTGATAGAGCGCTCCGAATTTCCCCAGTGAGAGGAGGAGCGAGACGAGCGCCCCCCAGCCGAGGAACACCACGGGGGATCGGCCGGCGACTGGCCCTTGGCCAGAGGGAATAGGGGGCATAGTAATACTAACGAACGAGTAGGTAGGACATA
>CAWEHT010000033.1:0-8185 GCA_963808455.1 uncultured Chloroflexia bacterium
CCCGCTTTGTTCCAGAGCAGTCTGCCCACGCCGGCGGCCAGCGAGCCATAGGCCCGGAAGATGTGTTTCCTGAGGGGCACCGCATGGGAATGGCCCCTACGCCCGCGTCCCTAGGTCATAGGATAAATTAGGGAAGGCAGCCCGCAAGCGCAGGCACTTTCAGGACGGCGGAGCTGCCGCCGACCGGCGAAGGACGGCGCCCTGGGATCGGGGAGTGCAATCCATCCCCTGTTTCCGCCTCCCTTTGGACCACGTAGGCTGCCCGGTCGGGAATCGCAGGTTGGGAGTTGGCTATGAAGATAGGGATCATCGGCTCCGGTCACATCGGCGGCACCCTGGCGAAGCTGTGGGCAGCGGCCGGCCATCAGGTAGCGGTCAGCAACTCGCGCGGGCCCGCTTCTCTCGCGTCCCTTGTTGCCGACTTCGGGCCCCAGGCGTGGGCCGCCACCGTTGAGGAAGCGGCCGCCTTTGGCGAAGCTGTGCTGGTGGCGATCCCCTTTGGCAAGTTCGAGACGCTGCCCTTCGCCACGATGGCAGGCAAGATCGTGATCGATGCCATGAACTACTACCCTCAGCGCGATGGCCGGATCGAGTTCGGTGGCCTCACGTCGAGCGAGCTCGTCGCCCGTCGCCTTCCCGGAGGCCGCCTCGTCAAAGCTTTCAACACGATGTATTTTGAGACGTTGGCAACAGAAGGACGCCCCTCGTCCTCACCGGAGGATCGCCTGGTGCTCTATGTGGCCGGCGACGATCGCGAGGCAAAGGACGCGGTCATGCGCCTGATCCACGAGCTCGGCTTTGCGCCGCTGGACACCGGATCGCTGCGTGATGGCGGGCGCCGCCAGGAGCCGGGCTCTCCCATTTACAATCACCCGATGAAGCTGGCCGAGGCCCGGGAGCATCTCGGGGCGACGTAGGGCGGGAGCCCGGCCGAAATTCCACCGGGGCATGGCCTGAGGCAGCTGCAAGCGGCCGCCGGGCTCAACGCTCCGCATGGAAACCCCTGGGGCGGCTATGAGGCGCGTCTCTAGACGCCGAGTTGAAAAGATGGATTCTTGCGGAGGCGTCATGGACAGCCTGGAGCCGAAATCGCAACAACAGCTCTCGGAGACCGGACGTATCGAGGCATTCAGCGATGGGATGTTCGCCATAGCGATGACCCTCCTGATACTCGGGATCAAAGTGCCGGCCGAATCGGCCGCTTCGCACCTCGCAGCTGCGCTGATCAAGCAGTGGCCCGCCTATCTGGCGTTCATCACGAGCTTCGCGTCCATCGGCATCATGTGGATCAACCACCACCGGTTGTTCACACTCATCGGGCGCGCCGACGATGCCTTATTGGCGCTCAACACCCTGCTCCTGCTGGGCATCACGGTAGTCCCATTTCCCACCGCGCTCGTCGCGCAGTACCTTGAAGGCCCCGGCACCCGCACGGCCGTGTTGATCTACAGCGGGACGTTTTTCCTGATCGCCATCTTCTTCAATGTGCTGTGGCGCTATGCGTCCGGCAGCGGCCGGCTGCTCGGCGAAGGCGCCGACCCGGCCAGCGTGAGCGGGATCTCCAGGCAATATGCCATCGGGCCGGCGATCTATCTCGTCGCGGCCATCCTCGCGTACTTCAGCCCGCTGGCCAGCCTGGTCATGAACCTGCTCCTGGCCGTGTATTTCGCCCTGCCGCACCACATCCTGACGTTGCCGCCGGCATCGTGATGTGGCCTTAATGTGCTGTCGGGCACATTTATGATTGCGTTGACACGGGTAACCTTGCATGCTATACTCTCGCTGATCGGCGGGGAGGTCAGATGGCGCAAACTTCCACTATCTTGCGCGACACATTCGTGCGTTCCCATCGGACGAACAAGCGAACCAAATTCATCATCGGCGGCATCATCACCTTCGGGCTGATCGTTTACCTGATCATCTCGGCCGTGCAGAGCGCCGGAGCCTATTATCGCGAGGTGCACGAAGTGCTGCAGCAGCAGGCAGCCCTGACGGGCAAGATGCTGCGGGTCAGCGGCAACGTCGTTACTGATAGCATCGTCTACAATGCGAGCACGCTCGATTTGAATTTTGAGATCTCGGACCCCGCCGACGTGAGCAAAACGATCCCAATACACTTCCACGGCGTCAGGCCGGATCAGATGGATCGGCCCGGCTCAAGCGCCATCATCGACGGCACGCTGAGCCCCAAAGGCACGGTCGAGGCCAGCCAGTTGATGCTCAAATGCCCGTCGCGCTACGAGCAGTTGGACACGATCACGGTCAAGGCATCCCAATAGCCCGGATGGGTCGCAAATCAGGGCTGGCGCTCCAGGACCTGGATCATATCGTTCGGATGCGAGATGCGCGGACATCGGACCGGGCTTGACTTGCTGCGTTCCTTGCCGGGCCCCCTGGTGCTGGCTGGGATTATCATGCTGTGCCTTTTGCCGGGCATGGCCATCGGCGAGCCTCTGGCGCAAACGGCCCCTACAGCTGTGCCGCCGGCTACCGGAAGCGCTCCTTTGCAGCCCCCCAACGCCGTCGCAGGGCAGGCGGTTTATCAGACGAATTGCGCGCCCTGCCATGGGACACGAGGCGGCGGTGACGGGCCGTCGGCGAGCGGCCTGAGCGTGCGGCCGACGGCGTTCAACAACTTCCATGCGATCGCGGGCCTATCCCTCGCCGAGATGTTCAACATCGCCAAGAACGGCCGCATGGATCGTATGATGCCGCCCTGGGGCGGCGTGCTGAACGACAGCCAGATATGGGACGCGGCTGGCTTACGCCTGGAGCCTGCATACCTCACAGCAGGAAATCGACTCCGGCCGGGCGCTATACCAACAGAACTGCGCCAACTGCCACGGCGCCAATGGCAAAGGGCCGGCCGCTGCGCCCGAGTTCGATGACCTGGCCGCTACGTTCGGCGCGACACAGAATGACTGGCTCCAAGCCATCGCCGGCGGGCATGGTTCGATGCCGGGGTTCGCGAAGTCGCTATCGCCGGCGCAACAGGAAGCCGTGGCAGAGTACGCCCGCAGCCTGGGCTTTGCCCGGCTGTTTCGAGAACCGCTGGGCACCGGGCCCGGCATCATCACTGGCACAGTGATCAACGGCACCAGCGGGCAGTTCATGGCAGGCTTGCCCGTCACCTTGACCGTAACGAACGTCCAGTCTACAGCCGGGACTTTCCAGGCCAAAACGGATGCGGCCGGCCGGTTCAAATTCGGTGATCTGCCGGTTGACCCTTCTTTAGCCTACGCGGTGGCTGCGAACTACCCGGCGGCAGTGCCCTACGGCACGGCCCCGACCTCCTTTCCCACCGGGACGCTGCAGCCTCGATCTTTCGCTGCATGTCTTTGAGCCGACCAGCCAGGCACCAGGCATCAGGTTGGATGCGGCCCAGTTCCTCATCGAATTCGACCCGGCGGGTGCCACGCTGCAGATAGCCGAGCTGCAGGATTTCAGCCTGGAGGGAAACCGCACCTACGTAGGGGACGCGCAGCATGTGGTGCTGAGGTTCACGCTGCCGCGGGGCGCCGAGGACCTGCAAATCAGCGACGGTGACCTCGGCCAGCGCTATTTGCAGACTACTGACGGCTTCGTGGATACGTTGCCGCTGTCTCCCGCCGCAGCGCGCCAGGTGCTGTTCCGCTATGCCATCCCGTACAGCGGGACCAGCGCGGACGTCGCGCAAGCCTTCCCGTACCCTGTGGCCAGCCTGAACACCCTCGTCGCCGACTCCGGAGAACAGGTGAGCAGCGCCGTCCTGGCCGATCAGGGCACGCAGCAGACGCAGATGGGCACTTACCGGGTCCTGGCCGGCCAGGGCCTCGCGGCGGGCCAGGCCTTCACGCTGCACCTTAGCAACTTGCCGTCCGCGGGCGGCTCGACGTCAGCCCCGGCATCCGGGCCGAGCGCGCCGCGCCTGATGACTGCCCTCATCGGGGCACTGGCGGCAGCTGTCGGCCTGGCCGCGATCTCGCTGGCCGCCTGGCTCGGCCTGCGGCGCCGCGGCCTGCCGGCTGCCGCAGAACTGACGGCCCCGGTTGGAGGCATTCGGGACGAAAACGACCTGATCGACGCGCTGGCCCGCTTGGATCTGGCACACGAGGCCGGCGCCATGGCCGATGGCGAATATCGAGAGAGGCGCATGGTCCTCAAGGCTCAGCTGCTCGACATGCTGCGGGCACGCGGCACCCCTTCAGGACAGGGCCAGCGGCAATGATCTCGGATCGCCGGATGCCGGGGCCCGGCCGCGGGACCAGCCCCCTGGGCGCGGGGGAGGGTTGCGATGAGCTCGCACCCCCATGGGCCAGGCGTCCTGGCGACCCCGCCGAGTGAGCCGGCCACCCCGCCGGCCGAGGCGCAGGCCGGCAGTACCATGATCGAGATCCGGCGGCTGGTGAAATCATTCGGCAGCAAGATGGCCCTGCGCGGCGTCGATCTGGACGTCCTGACCGGCGAGTCAGTGGTCATATTCGGCCCGAACGGCGCCGGGAAGACCACCTTGATCCGCATCCTATCGGGCCTGAGCAAGGCCACGGCGGGCACGGCGACCATCGGCGGGCTGGACCTCGCCACGCACGCGGAGGGTGTGCGGCGCTACCTTGGTGTGGTCACTCATGCGCCCTTGCTCTATGAACACCTGACGGGAGAGGAGAACCTGCGGTTCTTTGCCCGCCTTTACGATCTGCGCCAGCCTGCCGGGCGCATACACGATCTGCTCGAGCAGGTGGGGCTGTCTCGTCGCCGGCAAGACCTGGTTCGCACCTACTCCCGCGGCATGGTGCAGCGCCTGGCCATCGCGTGGGCTTTGCTTCACGATCCACCGGTGCTCCTGCTCGATGAACCAGACACCGGCCTCGATCCGCAGGCGGCGGAGATGCTGCACGGCATGCTGGTCCGGCTTGGCGGCAGCGCGGCGACCATCGTCTCCGGAGCCGGGGATCGCGCCACCGTCGGCCGCACGATCGTCACGGTCACGCACAGCTTGGAGCACGGGCTGGCGATCGCCGACCGGGTCGCCATCCTGGTCAACGGCCGGATCAAATGCCACGCGGCGGCGCAAGGGCTGGCAGCCTCCGACCTCCGGCACCTCTATGACGAGTGCTGCGGGCTGGCTCAGGGGGACAGGAGAACCGGCCCATGACCTTTTTGCGGGCGGTGTCGGCAATCACCTGGAAGGACATCCGGGCCGAGCTGCGCACCAAAGAGATCCTCAGCAGCGTGATCGTGTTCGCTTTGCTGTCTGTGATCATCTTCAACTTCGCCTTCGAGCTCCGCGTGCCGGACATGAAGATGGTGGTGCCGGGCATCGTGTGGGTTGCAATCAGCTTCGCCGGCACGCTGGGACTGAACCGGGCCTTCGCCATCGAACAAGATCGGGGCAGCCTGGCCGGCCTGCTGCTGGCGCCGATCGATCGTTCGGCGATCTACCTCGGCAAGCTGCTGAGCAACCTCCTATTCATGCTCATTGTGGAAGCTGTCCTGCTTCCTCTGGTAATGATTTTCTTTAACCTTTCATTGTTAACAGGGCCACACCTGCTCGTGATCTTTCTGGGCACCTTCGGCTTTGCAGCCGTCGGGACACTCTTCTCGGCCATGGCCGTGAACACCCGAGCGCGCGAGGTCTTGCTGCCGATCCTGCTCTTTCCCGTGCTGGTGCCCGTGCTGGTGTCTGGCGTCAATATGACCGGTGGCTTGCTGGATGGCAAGACGTTGGCCGATGTGGCAGCAGGGCTGCAGGTGACCGTCTTCTACGACTTGTTGTTCACCATTGTAGCTTACCTGACATTTGATTACGTCGTGGAAGAATAGTGATTGCGTGAAGGTATGTGGAGGGAAACATGGCACAGGCGACCGAGACGCTGAGGGTGCCGCCGGCGGCGGCCCGGCAAAACATGCGCCCAGCCGATACGGTCCTGGCGGCCTTGACCGTATTCGCCGGCGCGCTCGGTGCTGGCAGCCATCGTGATGGCGCTGAGGGTCGCGCCGGACGCTGCTGGCCTGACCCCCGACGAGACCGCCGCGGAGCGCATAATCTACCTGCATGTGCCCAGCGCCTGGCTGAGCTTGTTAGCGTATGGCGTCACCATGATTGCCAGCATCCTCTACCTGAGATCGAGCCAGCGCAAGTGGGATGACGTGGCATTGTCATCAGCGGAGATCGGCCTGACTTTCACAGTCGCCACTCTGGCCAGCGGCTCTATCTGGGCCAGGCCGGCGTGGAACACGTGGTGGACCTGGGACCCGCGCCTGACGACGTACACCATCGTTTTCTTGCTCTACGTCAGCTATTTCATGCTGCGCGGGGCGATGGAGGACCCGGCGCGCCGGGCGCGCTTTGCTGCGGTGTACGGCATTTTCGCATTCCTCAGCGTGCCGATCACTTTCTTTTCGATCCGCTGGTGGCGTACGATCCACCCGGTCCTGTTCGATGCCAAGAATTTCGGCCTCTCCTCCGGCATGGCGCCCGTCTTCTTCTTCGGGCTGGCAGCGTTCACGGTGTTCTACGTGGTGCTGCTCTGGCATCGCCTGAGGCTGGAGCAGGCCATCGAGGAGGTGGAGGCCCTGAAAGAGATGGGCAGCTTTTGAACCTGGCGGCGTTCAAGTCGTCGGGCCTCTGGCGCCGGCCGGGTCCTGCGGCTACTGGCTCATGCGGTGGGCAGACTGTGTGGTTTCGGGAGTGAAGAGGGAACCGGACTTATGGCATATCTTGCGGCGGCCTTTCTGGTGATCTGGCTATGTACCTTCGTGTTCATCTTCAGCATGGTGCAACGCCAGCGCAGCTTGCGGCGTGAGATCGAGATGCTGAAACAGGCCACGGGCGCGGAGGAGCAGGCGCGCCAGAGTCTCAGTGTCTCGGTTGGAGTCCTCGTCGGCGTGAAGCAACCCCCCGGCGCGGCGGAGCAGGCGCGCCAGGACTGAGCCGGCGAGGAGACCCGAGATGGCATCTGCTGGCCGCAGCCAGACGTTCCTGCACGCCCTGGCCTTCGTCCTCGGCTTTAGCGCCGTGTTCGTGGTGTTGGGGGCTTCGGTCGCCTTCGTAGGCTACGCGTTGAACCCGCTGATGCCTGCGATCACGAAGATCGGCGGGCTCACCCTCGCGCTGTTCGGCCTGCAAACCATGGGAGTGCTGGCGTGGCTGGCCCGGCTCCTACGCCAGGCCGGCGGGGATCGCCATCCCATCGGCCGGGCCTACCTGTCCGCCGAACAGCATCTGAGCGAGCTCCTGTATGCCGAGGGGCGGGTGCGGGTCAGCGGTGGGGGCGGGGTGCACGGGCGTGGCCTCGGCTTCCTGTCATCCGCTCTGATGGGCGTATTCTTCTCGGCAGGGTGGATACCGTGCGTCGGCCCGGTGTTGGCAGGCATCTACATGCTTGCCAGCAACACCGAGACGGTGGGGCAGGGCGCCTTGCTGTTGCTGGCCTATTCCGCCGGGTTGGGGCTCCCGTTCTTGCTCACCGGCGCGGCGTTCAGCACGATGACCCGAGGTCTGCGGCGCCTCAACCGGCACGCCGGCGTGGTATCGCTCGTTACCGGGCTGTTCCTGATCTTCATCGGCGCCTTGCTCTTCGGCAATCGGATGACGCTGGTCAATTCGTGGATCGTGGCGCGTTTCGGGGTGGGCCTGGCCGGCGTCCAGGTCGGGAGCTCCGGAAGCGCATCGCTTATTGCCGCCTTTGCCGCCGGCTTGCTGTCGTTCCTTTCCCCCTGCGTGCTGCCGGTAATCCCGGGCTACATCGGCTACCTTAGCGGCACGGTTGTGGCCGGGGGCCCAGCAGGAGCTGCCGCACACGAGGAGCGGCGCGATGTGGAGAATCATGGACCGCGTGGGACACCTGGCCCCCTTGCCAAAGGCCGGCTCGGCGCGGACCACACGGTGATACGAGATACAAATGGTGAGTGAAGAAGACAAAGCAGACGTTGTGGTAAGATTGCCCGATGGGAGCGGTGCAGCGCGGCTGGCCGCGCTCGTGGACGGCCTCGTGAATTACATTGCCCACCACTGGCTGGCGCTCTTCAACGCGCTCGTCGGGGTTTTCCTGGCCTTGCCGATCCTGGCACCGGTGCTCATGCACGCAGGCCTGACAGGGCTGGGGCACGTGATCTACGTGGCCTACAGCGTCGTGTGCCATCAGTTGCCCGAACGTTCCTATTTTCTGTATGGACCGCAATACGGGCCCCCAAGTTCAGCGGTTAC
>CAWEHT010000034.1:0-7655 GCA_963808455.1 uncultured Chloroflexia bacterium
AAAGAGCGCACATCGGGAGCCATCGCGACCTCCTCTGGATCAATGCCCGGCAAGCAGGCCTCTGGCAGGCCACGGACGGCCGCCAGGCTCACGGCGCCTAAAAGGTTCGAGGCATGGCCAGGTAGGTGAAGACGGTTTTTCACGTCACCCTCGTTGCGGTATAGATGGGGCAAGGTTGCGTCGAGAGGTCGAGGCATGTCACCCTTTTCGAGGTAATTAAGGTACGCCCTCGATATACAGCACGAGCTCGCCTTCCAGGACGAGCAGGGATTCTTCGCCGGCTCTCGTGCACGTAGGTTGGCAGCCGCCTTCACCGGGATCCAGTTCGATCAGGACGAACTCGAACGCGCCCTGCACATCCGGGGTGAGTATCTGGAACAGCGTACCCGAGCGCGGCACGCGCATCAGCTTGCGTTCGCCGGCTCTCACGACGGCGATGCGGCCTCGGGCTCGCTGCTTTACGACCTCGGCGGGCGCTGCCTGCGGCAACGCCTCCGTCAGGTCGGCCCACGACACATGCAGAGCCATGGCGATCTTCCGCAACACATCCACCGATGGGTTGACCGATCCCCGCTCGACCTTGCTGATCAGGCTCGGCGAGACGCCGATCTTTTCAGCCAGGGCCTTGGCCGTCATGCTCTCGCGGGTCCGCAGCACGCGTAGGTTAGTTCCTAACGAAGGATGCACCTCGCCTGTTTCCAACGGGAACTCCGATGCCGTTGAACGGGTTACCGATCGACAGCTCCATAATTATACCGCGGATTGAGTATTTGTCAATATATTGACTTTGGCTCCTTGACAAGGGACTACTTCTATGCTATACCAGTGCGCAGTATATTCTTGCTCTGGCGGCCACCGCTTGGCGATCCTTAGCCCGCCGCACTTGTCGTGTCACGCGTTCCGCCCGGTCGTTTTCGACCCCGCGAACCTGCCTGGCGGGCAACCGCCCGATTGTTCACTCCGTGAAACCCAACAACTCACCGCTAACACTCACGAACGGGGAGGAAGGTTAGAAATGACCGCACTGGACAATCTCGTCTTTGCTGTGCAGGACGGCGATGAGGAGCAGGCCGTCACGGCGGCGCGCCAGACCATAAGCGAAGGCGTGCCCGTCGCCACCGTCATCGACAGCCTTACGGCAGGGTTGCGCGCCATCGGCGATCGTTTTGCCAGGCAGGAAATCTTCCTGCCGGAGATGTTGCTGGCAGCGCGCGCCATGCAGGCCGCCATGACCGAACTCGAGCCGGAAATCGCCAAGCAACCGGCCCCAACACAAAAGAAGGCTGTGGTGGTGATCGGCACGGTCGAAGGCGACATGCACGAAATCGGCAAGGACATCGCCATCACAATGCTCAAAGTGGCCGGTTTTGTTGTGCACGACCTGGGAGCCAATGTCAACGCCCTGGACTTCGTGCGTAAAGCCGAAGAGGTGCATGCCGACGTCATCGGGGCCTCGGCCTTGATGACGACCACCACGCCAAACCAGAAGGAGATCGTCGACATCCTGGTCGCCAAGGGGCTGCGCTCCAAATACCACGTGATCTTGGGCGGCGCGCCTGTGACCAAAGAATGGGTGGCGGAGGCCGGCGCCGACAGTTGGGGTGAGAACGCCGCTATTGCCGTCAAGATCCTGGAACACATGCTGGCAGAGAGGAGCAACTAGGATGCCGCACCTGAAGATGTGGGAAATCATGGACCGCGCTAACGACGGCCCATTTGTCGAGGATGACGACTTCCTTTACAAGATCTTCCTGCCGAAGATGAAGCAGGTGGGTGCGCAAGTACGGCATCAAGTACGATCCGAACTGCCCGGTGCCGGCAGATGACGACCTGGCCGACCGCATCTGGCAAGCCGCCGTCGAGTTTTTCCTGGCAGTGGGCGTTCACAATGTGAACACGCACCGCCGCATCCTTATCAGCGAGGAGGAGTTGCGGGAAGCGCTGTATCTGGCTCCCGAGCAGCATATTGTCGGCGCAGGCCACGAGACACGCTTCTGGCGGCGGCGCAAGGTAGAGGATGCCCTCCCGCCTTTTTGCATCTTCAGCCCTGACATCACCTACGACGAGGATATCTTCCTGCCCGCGTCCATTGCCTACGTACAGGAGCCACTGGCCGACGGCGTGTGCGGCCCGATCCTGGAAGAGACGATGGGCATGAACATCAAGTCGGGCACGCCGTCGGAGATGGTCGGCGTGATGGAACACGCGACGCTCTTGCGCAACGCCGCCAGGATGGTGGGCCGGCCCGGCCTGTTCCTGGTCGCAGTGGGCACGGCCCAATCGGATGCCGGCCAGATCGCTGCCAGCAGCAACGAATGGGGCGTGCGTTATACCGACGGCCGCCTGATCGGCGTGCTCGACCGAGATGAAGACCGACAACCAGCTGCTCAACAAGGTGGCCCACTGCAAGCAGTTCGGGTGCGCTATCGGCTGCCTCACCGGCGCCATTTACGGCGGATACGCCGGTGGCGCCGAGGGCACGGCCATCCTCGAAGTGGCGCACCATCTGGTTGGCCTGACGGTGTATCAGCACAATTTCAACAACAGCTTCCCGTTCCACATGCACTATACTTCGAACAGCGGCCGCGAGATGCTGTGGCTTGTGAGCCTGGTGCACCAGGCGCTGGCCCGCAACAGCCGGATCCTTTCTACTTCCAACGGCTTCTACAACGCCGGCTCGGGCACTGATATGATCTTCTATGAGGTCGCTGCGCACGCTCTGGCCAGCGTCGTCTCAGGCGGCGACCTGTGGGAATCGGCGCCCGCCCATAACAAGTTTCGCAATTATGCCACTCCGCTGGAAGCGCGGCTGGCCTGTGAGGTCGGCCACGCGGCGGCGCGCCAGCGCATGCCGCGCAGCCAGGCCAACGAGATCGTCCTCAAGCTGTTGGCCAAGTACGAGCAGGCTATCGCGGATGCGCCCCTGGGCAAGCCCATCCAGGAATGCTACGATATCAAGAAGGTGCGCCCGCAGGGGTGGTATCTCGACATGTACAAACGGGTCAAGGACGAGGTGCACGCGATGGGGGTTGAGTTCCCGTATTGAGCCGATCCTGCGGTCCCCTTGCATCGCAGCAACAGCGTGAGCCTGATTCACCCTCAGAGCCGCTGAACGGCCCGGAGAGCCGGGCGTGGCTGCACAGGCACTTACGAACGGCTGTCTCGTCCTTGCCCGCTTTCAGGCCAGGACGAGACAGTGACCGGCGGCAGAGGGGCAGCATGGGGGCTGCGATCCGGTCGAGGCCAGCACTCTGCCTCAGCGCATGGCTGCCCTGGCCCATCCGGCGACCTTTGACGCCTGCCCCAAACCATGGGACAATGTAGCTACCCTTTACAATACACGGCTCGCAACGACGCTGACGACAAGGGGCCACAGCATGCAGGGAGTCAACCCGCTTATTCAGATCCGCGGCCTGGATGTCGAATACTGGCAACAAGGCTCGTGGACGACGGTAGTCCAGGACCTACATCTGCACGTCAATCCGGCTGAGACCTTCGGCATGGTAGGCGAGTCCGGATGTGGCAAGTCTACCACGGCCAATGCCCTGCTGGGCTTCCGGCCAAACGGCGCACGTTATCCACGTGGCTCTGTGTGGTTCGAAGGGCGGGACTTGCTGCGGATGTCGCCGGAGGAGTTGCAAAAACTACGCGGCCGCAAGATCAGCCTCGTGCCGCAGAACCCCACCACGGCACTCAGCCCTGGGCTGCACGTGGGGGACCAGATCGTCGAAACCCTCCTTATCCATCGCTTTTGCACTGCCCGCCAGCAGGCCCACAGCCGGGCCCTTGAGCTGTTTCAGCTCGTCAGCCTGCCCGATCCCGAAAAGACCTTCGCGAAGTACCCACATCAGCTCAGCGGTGGACAACAACAGCGCGTGATCATTGCCATGGCGCTGGCCTGCGATCCTCGCCTGGTCATACTGGATGAGCCTACGACAGGTCTTGACGTCACCACGCAGGCACAGATCCTGGATCTGCTTTCGGACCTGCGGGCGCGCTACGGCCTGGCCATGTTCTACGTCACCCACAACCTGGGCGTGGTAGCGCAGATCTGTCAGCGCATCGGCGTGATGTATGCGGGCTGGCTCGTCGAAGTGGCGCCCAAGCGCGAGCTGTTTCGCCAGCCGTTTCATCCCTACACACAAGGCCTGATCGCCTCTGTGCCGCGCCTCGCGGCACCTTCGCGCCGGCAGTCCGTCTTGCTAAAGGGCCTGCTGCGCCGTGATGAGCTGCCGGCCGGCTGTCCTTTTGCGCCGCGCTGCGACTTTGCCGATATCGCGCCTGCGAGGAAAAGCTGCCTGAGCTGACCGACGTCAATCCCGATCACGGGGTGGCGTGCTGGCACTGGCGCGACATCGCGCCGCTGGCCGAGCGCCTGTCACTCTCCCGCCCGGATTGTCAGGAGAGCGCGGAGAACTCCTTCGATGCCATGTCGCCTCTGTTGGTGCTCAAGGACCTCAGCGCCGGCTACATGACGTGCCCGAGCCCCCTCAACTTGCGTCGTGTGCCCAAGCCGATCGTGGAGCACATCTCCCTGGAGATCCGGCCGGGTGAATCGCTGGCCCTGGTCGGCGAATCGGGCAGCGGCAAGACCACTGTGGCGCGCGCCGTCAACGGACTCTTGCCTTACGTCAAGGGCACGATCGAGTTCGCAGGTGACTGCGATCTCAAGGCGACGGTGAGCCAGCGCAGCCCTGAGGCCCTGCGCTGTGTCCAGCTGGTATTCCAAAACCCCGACGCCTCGTTGAACCCGCGCCAGAAGGTTGCCCAGATCGTCGGCCGCCCGCTGGAGATGTTCTTCCACCTGTCTGGGGGCGCCCTGCGGCGGCGGGTAGAGGAATTGCTGGCCGACGTGCGCCTCGACTGCAAGTACTGCGACTGTTTTCCCGATGAATTGAGCGGCGGTGAGCGCCAACGCGTCGCCATCGCCCCGCTCTGGCAGCGGAACCCAAGCTGCTGCTCTGCGACGAGATCCTTTTCGGCGCTGGACGTTTCTGTCCAGGCCAACATCCTCGAACTACTCATCGATCTGCAGAACCAGAAGGGCATCGCTTTTCTCTTCATCTCACACGACCTGGCAGTGGTGCGTTCGCTGGCGCACCGGGTCGGCGTGTTGTATTGGGGCCTGCTGTGCGAATTCGGCAAGGTCGAAGAAGTCTATTGCCCACCCTATCACCCTTACACCTACCTGTTGCTCAGCGCCGTACCCGAAGCCGACCCCGACCAGGTCACAACGCCTGCCCGCCGAGATGCGGGCTTGCGGACCGAAGCGCACCGGGCAGCCTGTCCTTTTGCACCGCGCTGCCCCGTCAAAGTTGGGGAGATCTGCGAAAAGGTGGCACCACCATGGATCCAGATCAGTCCGACGCACTGCCTGCGGTGCCACGCACCCATAGAGATCTTGAATCAGCATAACCTGTGGACTGACCGGTTCGCGCGGAGCGCCAACGCCGAGCCGTGACAGGCCGGGAAAGGGGGTGGCCAGGCATTTGGCGGACCAGACAACTCTCGGTGCGGCTGCCGACCGAGGCTCGGCCGGCTGTCCGCGAGGCCTGAGTTTTCCAGCACGCAAGGGAGGTACAAGATGAAGTTGTTCAGGGTCTTTTGCTTGTTGATGGTTGTCGGGTTGGTCGCCGCGGCATGTGCCCCTGCCGCGACCCCCGCTCCAGCCCCTGCCGCCACTGCACAGCCGCCGGTCGCAACTGAGGCGCCGGCCGCAACTGAGGCCCCGGCTGCGCCCACCACGGCTCCCGTCCAGGCCACGACGGCCGTGACGACCACCTCGGCGGTCACCACCACCTCGGCGGTCACCACTACCTCGGCGGTCACCACTACGTCGGCAGTCACCACCACGGCGGCGGTCTCGGCCACTATCGCCACCTCTGTTCCAGCGCCAGCGACCTGGGACAGCAGCAAGTGCGTTCATGTGGCCGCCACAGACCCTGGCGGCGAAGGCAATTTGCTTGATCCAGCGATCATTGTGTCCTACGAACAGTCGATACTCACGCGCCAGGTGTACAACCGCCTGGTGGACGTGGACAGCGACTTCAACCTGCATCCTGAGCTGGCCACCAGTTGGGAGTCAAACGCAACCGCCACACAGTGGACGTTCCATCTCCGCAACGACGTCAAGTTCCACGATGGCCACCAGATGACCGCCAAGGACGTGGTGTGGACCTTCAAACGGCTGATCGATCCCAAGGTGGGTTCAGAGGCCATGTCCATCCTCAGCTTCCTGAAGCCCGATGGCATCATCGCGGTCGATGACTACACCGTGCAATTCAACACCACCTCACCGGTGGCCGAACTTCCGAACTTCCTGGCCACCAAGAATGCCGATATCGTGCCCGATGGGTCGAACCAAGGAGAGCCTCGAGTTCACAGGCGACGGCGCGGGCCCATGGACGCGGTAGACTTCAAACCGACCCAGCAGCCCCACCGGTATATCAAGAACCCCAACTACTGGGTGCGGGGCAACCCAAGATGGATTGCCTGGAAGTTTACCTGCTCAACGAGGATACCAGCCGCGGCGCTGCCCTGCAATCTGGCCAGGTCAACATCGGGGAAGCCAGCTATCCGATGATCGCGACCCTCAAGAAGGACACCAACCTTACCCTGATGCCAACCAAGGCCGGCGACTCTGAAGTAATGTCCATGTGGTCGGACACACCGCCCTTTGACAAACTCAAGGTGCGCCAGGCGCTGAAGAAAGTCGTCGAGAATCGCCAGGCGATCGTGAATGCGGCGCTGCTCGGCTACGGCGAAGTGGGCAATGACAATCCCATCCCGCCGAGCTCACCTTTCGCCTACACGAGCACCTTGCCGGTGCGCGACGTCGACGGGGCCAAAGCACTCCTGGCCAAGGCCGGCTACGGGCCGAGCAATCCGCTCAAGGTCAACCTCTACACGGCCGATGTCACGCCGGGCTTCGTCCAGATGGCCGAGCTCTTCAAGGAGCAGGCTGCCGATGCCGGCATCCAGGTCAACGTGATCAACGGCCCGCCTGGCGAGTACTGGGACAACGTATGGCTCAAGCAGCCCTTCGTCGTCTCGACCTGGAACATCCGCCCGCCCGGCGAAGGCCTGGCCCTGGTTTACCGCTCCAATGCCACCGAAAACGAGACGCACTGGAAGCGTCCGGACTATGACGCCCTGCTCGATAAGGCCAACGCCGAAGCTGGATCCCCAGAAACGCCTTGACCTCTACAAGCAGGCACAACAGATGCTGGCCGAACAGGGTGGCGTGATCACCGTCATGTTCCAGCATTCGGTTTGGGTCGAGCGCAACAATTGCACGGGCTTCACACCTCACGTGCAGCCGACGCATCAAGACTTCGTCAACGTCGTCTGCACTCGCTGAAACGCGGGCGTGAAGCAACCGTAGCCTTGCCCTGTCCACGAGTCCGGGCCGCCTCCTCTTGGTGAGGCGGCCCGGACAGCCGACCAGGGAACCCATCTGCCGGCCCCGCTCCAGGAGCTCATGATGATCCTTCGCCTGATACTGACGCGTGCCGTCACAGCGCTTTTGACGCTGTTGGCCGTTTCAATCCTTATCTTTTCCGTGGTAGAGCTCTTGCCCGGCGATATTGCGGCACGCGTTCTCGGCCGGGAGGCCACCCCTGCGGCCAAGGCGGCGTTTCGCGCCTCGTTACATC
>CAWEHT010000035.1:0-37646 GCA_963808455.1 uncultured Chloroflexia bacterium
GGCAGGGATGGAACCGCATGCTGGGAGGACCACGTGCTGCTGGTGGTGGACGGCTTGCCGCACGGCCCGGGCGACGTGGCCGGCTTGAATGACCTGGACAACCCGGGCCAGTCCATCGACTGCTCGGCAGCCGCGTGCATTTACGATCCAGTCGCCAACCCGAATCTGAGCGGCTGTCACTGTCCGCCTGTAAACAGGGCTCGCGCGCTCGCGGCAAAGGGGATCAACGTCCACGTCATCGCGGCCACCACGGATCTGAGCACACGCAATTCCTACGCGGCGGCCACGCTCAACAACATCGCCCGGGCCGGCAGCACCGACCCCACCTTCATCAATATCCCGCGCTATGCCGCCAGCGAGGACGAGCTATATTATCGCTGGAAACGAGATGAAACAGGCCCTGCGGGTCACGGTGGCCACCAGCCCGGCCTCGGCTGCCAGCAGATAGCAGACCTTGCAGGGCATCACCGCCGGGAACATGCTGTTCCAGAACCACGGCCGAACAGGCACCCGAGATCGTCTCGATCCTGCTCGAGGCACCGCATCCGGATGGTCCCTACGGCGCCAAGGGGCTGGCAGAGCTGCCCACCATCCCGGTGACGCCGGCTATCATCAATGCCGTCTTTGACGCCGTCGGCGTCCGCATCACCAGCCTGCCGGCCGGTAAGGCCAAGCTGCGGGCTGCACTTCGAGCGCCTGCCGGGTCATAGGCATAGTGGCGCAGCCCGCAACCTCGTGTCACGCATTGGGGCGACGCACAAAATGCGACCCCTCCGGAGAGCGATTTCGGCCGCGCATGTACTCGGCCTTAAGAAACTTGCTCTTGACAATTCCTCGTCCCTGTGCGATCATGTGATACGTAAAACGTTTGACGTCTATCACCTTACCGGCCATGGAGGCAATTGATGCCCACCGATTGGGACAAACGGCAGAAAGGACTGCTGGCCATCGAACTGGCGGGTGACGGATATGCCGAGACACAACGCGCCGAACGGGCGCCGGCGATCGGCGTTGCGTCAATGGATGTTTTCGACCGGATCGTCGCGCTGGTTCGCACGGAGGTCAACGGCCGCTTGCAAGTACGGGCGGACAAGTTCCAGGCCGACATCATCTCCTTCTTCGCAATTCTCACCACGAGTGTGCCGCATATGGCACAGCAGATCGACCTTCTTAATCGGACTCCTCAGCATACCCGAGACGGCCCGGTGCCCGTTCTGACGGCTTCTCGTCGCTTTGACCTTCTTACCGAAAAAAGCGAACGAACCGCCGTTTCAGACATGCACGTCGCGAGTCCTTGTTGCTCAATCGCACAAACATGGTGGAGTCGGCCAGATCCAGCTGCATCGCGCTCAGTTGCTTGGATGTCTGGGCAAGTACTTCCTCGATCGCACCGGAGCGCACGGCCCTTTCTTAAGGGGCAGAATTTTCGGGTGCCTAGACCGAGCTCTAGCACATCGGGCAACAAGTGGCTAAAGGTGGCGCAATTTGGACAAGCGAGCGATTGATTGGATCGTAGAGACAAACGAGCGCCCCGCAGAGCGCAGGAACGGCGATTCTGCGAGCGCCCTGGTCCGCATGGACCATATCAGCAAGCGCTTCGCGGGCACGCTCGCGGTCGATGACCTGACCTTCGATCTGCGGCCTGGAGAAGTACATGCCTTGCTCGGCGAGAACGGCGCTGGCAAGACGACCTCCATGAATATCCTCTATGGCCTATACCACGCTGATGCCGGTGCCATTTACGTCGATGGCCAACCCGTGAGACTACAGTCTCCGGCCGATGCCAACGCGCACGAGATCGGCATGGTGCACCAGTCCTTTCGGCTGATCCCAACCTTGAGCGTGGCCGAGAACGTGCTGCTTGGCTTTCCGGGCCAGGGTGCCTTTATTAAGCTTCTCGGCGGCCTCGAAGAAGATTGCCGAACTCGCCGAGCGCTACAAGCTTGAGATCGAGCCAAACGCCTTGGCGTGGCAGCTTTCCTCTGGCCAGAGGCAACGTGTCGAGATCCTGAAGGTGTTGTTCCGGGAGGCGCGCATCCTGATACTGGACGAGCCGACCTCGGCCCTTACACCGCTCGAAGCGGACGGGCTCTTCGCGTTTGTCGAGCGGTTCAAGCAAGAGGGTCACGGTGTGATCTTCATCAGCCACAAACTGGGCGAGGTGCTCCAAATCAGCGATCGCATCAGCGTGATGCGAGACGGCAGGCTGATCTCGACGGTGCCGCGGGCAGAGGCTGACCGTGACCAACTGGCACGCCTCATGGTCGGACGCGAGGTCCTCTTTCGTATCCGCAAGAGCGCGCAGGAGTCTGGCGAGTCGCTGCTGAGACTGGTCCGCGTTTCTGCCTTGGCTGATAACGGTTTACCGGCCCTTCGCGAGGTCTCGCTCGAGGTACACCGGGGGGAGATCCTGGGTCTGGCTGGCGTCGGCGGCAACGGGCAGAGCGAGCTGGCAGAGGTGATTTGCAGCCTGCGTAAGGTCACGGGCGGCGATCTGCTCTTCAACGGCCGGTCGATCCGCAGCCTGCCCCCGCTCGAAATCATGCAGCGCGGGCTCGCCCTGATCCCCGATAACATCCGGCAGACGGGTGTTTTTGCGAAGTTCAGCATCGAAGCCAACAGTGTTCTGCGGGCGCTGTACCTGCCTCAGTTTCATCGCGGCTGGTTCGTAAACGAGGACGCCTGTGCCGCCTGGGCCGACCGCCTGATCCAGGCCTACGATGTCCGCCCGCCTGACCGGCGTCTGATGGCAGGACAGCTATCTGGGGGCAATCTGCAGAAGCTGATGGTCGGCTCCGAGTTGATGCGCGATCCCCAGGTGATCGTGGCCTCGAACCCGACTGCGGGTTTGGATGTAGGCGCCACCGAATTCTTGCACAAGCGACTGCTGGCGGAACACGACCGCGGGAAAGCCATCCTCCTCATCTCCTCAGACCTCGAGGAGATCCTTGCCCTGAGCGACCGCATTGCGGTGATGTACCAGGGCAGGATCGCTGGGATGGTGATGCCCCGGCAGGCCACTGCTCGCACGATGGGACTTCTGATGGCAGGCCTGCAGCCCAGCGAGCAAGACGAAACAGGCGAAGCGTTGCTCACCGACGGGGCAGAGAGTGAGGAAGCCGCGGCGCCGCCTCAAGAGGCTCCTGTTTCATCTCCGGGCAAGGAGGCCCTGGCGCGAGCGCCGCGCCCGGCCTCACGCGGACCCTCGACGTCCAAGATTCTGAGCTACCTGAGCGATCGCAACGGCTGGATCAGCCTCGCTGCTTCGTTGGGCGCGATCGCCATCGCGGCGGGCGTGGCCGCCGGGTTGGTGGCCCTGATGGGCGTACAGCCGGCTGTCATGTTCAGGGCCATGTGGATGAGCGCTATGGGGACGCGCAACGGGCTGGCGGAGACGCTGGTGGGCGCCACGCCGTTGTTGTTGGCGGGGCTGGGAATTGTGGTCGCCTATCGGGCGGGAGTGTGGAACATCGGCGCCGAAGGACAGATCTATATTGGGGCGCTGGGTGCGACCCTGGTAGCTCTCGCTCTCCCCGCTTGGCCCGCGATTGTGGCTCTTCCGCTGGTCCTCTTGGGCGGCTTTGTCGCCGGCGCGGCTTACGGGATGCTACCCGGCATCTTGCGGGCCTACCGCGGTGTCAACGAGCTCATCACCACCATCATGCTGAATTACATAGGCATCCTGGTTGTCAGTTATCTGGTCTCGGGTCCCATGAAGGATCCCAATCTACAGCTCCCGATGCCGCAGTCGGCCCCCTTTCCAGACCCGACCAGGCTGCCTCGGCTGATTGCTGGCACCCGTGCCAATGTCGGCATCTTCATTGGCCTGATCGCGGCGGTTGTAGTCTACGTGCTACTGTGGAAATTGGTGCTTGGTTGGCGGCTGAGGGCGCTGGGCGAGAATCCGGTGGCGGCTCGCTTCGCTGGCATCGACGTGCGGCGGCATATCGTGACGGCCATGGGTATCAGCGGGGGCCTGGCCGGGATAGCCGGAATGGTCGAGATGTCCGGCGTCCGTGGCACCCTCACCGCCGATTTTTCTAACAATTTTGGGTACACTGCCATCGCGGTGGCGCTATTCGGCGGTCTGCATCCGGCGGCAGTCATCGTCGCCGCCTTGTTCTTCGCCTTTCTCTCCGCGGGGGCCGCGGGCCTGCAGCGGAGCACGGGCATACCTTCGGCGATGGTGGGTATCATACAGGGGTTGGTGCTCGTATTCGTGCTGGCCCGCCGCGTCCTGGTTTCCAATCGATAAAGGGGGCGAACATGTCTGGACCGGGAGGTCTGCTTAGTGCCACTTTCCTCGTCGGCTTGCTCATCTCAGGTGTGCAGTTGTTGACACCGATGTTGTTGGCTGCCCTGGGCGAGACGGTGGGCCAGCGGGCCGGGGTGCTGAACATTGGGGTCGAAGGCTTGATGCTCATGGGGGCGCTCTTTGGCTTTCTTGGCGGCCATTACCTGGGCAACCCGTGGGCAGGAGCGCTCTGCGGCGCGCTGGCGGGCGCCTTGCTGAGCTGCCTGCACGGCGCATTGTGCGTGCTGCTGTCCTCGAACCAGGTCGTGAGCGGGTTGGCCATCAACCTGCTGTCCGCTGGGCTGGCGGTCTACGTCATGCAGGCGCTCTTCGGCGTCGAGATCACCGAGCCGAGCTCGCCCATTTTCCCTCCCCTTCACATCCCCTGGCTCTCTGACCTGCCAGTGGTGGGACCGGTGCTCTTTAGCCAGCACGCCTGGGTCTATGCGGCCTGGCTGCTGGTGCCCATCTGCACGTTTGCCCTCTTCCGGACTCCGTGGGGTCTCAAGGTGACGGCCGTCGGCGAGAATCCGGTCGCGGCGGAAGCCGCCGGGATCAACGTCCGAGCGATACGGTTCATGGCCGTCGTGATCGGCGGAGCGCTCGCCGGACTTGGTGGCATGCTTCTGGCACTGGGGCAACTGGGTTTCTTCCGCGATACGATGGTGTCGGGTCGCGGCTTCATCGCTCTGGCAATTGTGACGATGGGGCGCTGGCGACCCGTCGGGGTGCTCATCGCGGCCTTGGTGTTTGGGCTGGCGGACGCCTTGCAATTCCGGCTCCAGGCAGCGGGCCTCGGCACGCTCATCCCCAGCCAATTCTTGATCAGCTTGCCGTATGTGGTGGCCATCCTGGTCGTGCTTGGCAAGATAAGCCGCCAGTTTGTGCCTTCCGCGTCTGGCAGTGCCCTACCAGGGGAGCGAACAGTTGTAACCCGCCCGACCGGGAAGAAGGGGGGTGACGCCGAACAGCCGTCATAGCAGAGTTTTGGGCCGGTCGTCATGTGTCAATCAGTCACTTGCTATGGGAGGATCAAAGCCATGAAGAATGCCCGTATGATTTTCTGCCTCTTGTTCGTTGCTGCCATGGTGTTGTCGGCTTGCGCGGCACCGGCACCGTCGGCGCCCAGCCAGCCAGCAGCCACCTCCGCTCCGGCGCAGCCGACGGCGGCGCCCGCCGCTCCCCAACCCACCGAAGCCCCAGCCGTCGCGGCAGCGCCTGCCGCGACGCAACCCATCACGACCTCAGCCGCGATCACCAAAGCCGCATCGGCGAAGGTCGCGATCCTTTTTGGGGAGCCGATGGCTGGCGAGCCCTGGGACCTGCTGGCCTACGCTGGCCTGCAGACCGTCAAGGCGGCTGGCGATCAAGTTGCCTACAGCGAGAACGTAACTGCACCGGACATGGAAGGCGCTTTTCGCGACTATGCCAGCCAGGGCTACAACATCGTCATAGGCCACAGCGATGGCTTCCAGGACGCCGCCCTCAAGGCGGCCAAGGACTTCCCCAACACGATGTTCGTCGTGGACGCCGGCACCCAAAGCGCCTCGAACGTGGCCGCCTTCAACCTCCAGGAGCAGCAGGAGAGCTACCTGGTCGGAGTGGTGGCGGCGAGCATGTCCAAGAGCGGCACGATCGGCTTTATCGCCGGCTTCGAGTACCCTTCACTGATCTTGCCTCTAAACGGCTACAATGATGGCGCTAAATCGGTCAATCCGAATATCAAGATGCTGGTGTCATGGGTCGGGTCGTGGGGAGATCCGGACAAGGGCCAGCAGCTTGCACAAGCTATGTACGATAAAGGTGCCGACGTGATCTTCGAGGATTCTGGCGGCAACGCGCCGGGCATCTGGAAAGCTGCGGTCAGCAACAAAAAATGGGTCATCAAGGATACATCCACTTGCATGCAAGATCTGCCGGATGTCTGCCTGACCTCGGCCGACGACACCTTTGACCAGTTGATACCCAATGAGGTGAAGATGTACCACCAGGGCCAGCTGAAAGGCCAGGTCTACAACTGGGGCATCAAAGAGCAGGGAGTCGATATCGGCCCCATCAACCCGAAGGTCCCACAGGACATTCAGGACAAGGTCGCGAAACTGAGGGCCGACATCATCAGCGGCGCGCTCGTGATCCCGGCGAAGTACACCTGGAATCAATAGGAGCCGACCAGAAGCGTGCGCACGGCAGCCAAACAAAACTGCCGTGCGCAAAAGTCTGGGCTGGGGTGATGCCGTTGGGAGAATAGCTGAGGATACGTACTCCCTCGTGTCTACCGTGAGCTCGCGGTGAGAACCTGACGCTTCAGCCAGGTTTCTCTGTATTCCCGCCGCCTGAGCAAGGACCCGTTCTTGAAAACAGGTGCTCGGCCCGCAGAAAATGCCTCTTGACAAATCCCCTTCCGAGCGCGATCATGTAACACGTCAAACGTTTGACGTATATCGACTTTCCGGCTAAGGAGGCAACCGATGCCCAGTGATTGGGGTAAGCTGCAGGAGGAACTGCTGGCCATGCTGCTGGCGGGTGACGGAGACGCCGCGGCGCAGTGGGCCGAACGAACGCTGGCAGCCGGCGTCACCGCGATGGACGTTTTCGAGCGAGTCGTCACGCCAGTCCTGGCGGAGGTCGGCGATCGCTTCCAACGGCTTGATATTTTTCTACCCGAGCTGTTGCAAGCCGCCGAGGCAACGCAAACGCTCCTTGCCCGCGTGCTCACGCCGGCGCTGCGTGCCGGTCAGGAATCCCGGTCCGCACAAGGCAAAGTCGTCATCGGCACGGTGCTGGGCGACACACACGACATCGGCAAGAACATCGTCATCCTGATGCTCGAGCTTCACGGCTTCGACGTCATCGACCTGGGAGCGGACGTGCCCGCCGTGGACTTCATCGAACGGGCGCGCAAAGACCAGGCCGACGTCATCGCCCTCTCCGCCATTCTCACCGCCAGCCTGCCACACATGGCAAATGTGATCGATCTCCTCGAGGGATTTGGGGCGCGGGACCGTTTCAAGGTGGTCATCGGAGGGGCCGCGGCAACCCAGGAGTTCGCCGACCAGATCGGCGCGGATGCTTACGGCCGCGATGCAACCACAGCGGTCGAAATATGCCGAAGGCTTTGCGCGGCGCCGCAAGTGGCTGGGGCCTAGAGGAGGAAGCTCGTCATGAAAAACCGCAGTTTGCTTATGGACGTATTGGATCGCGCAGATGGTGGCCCAATCGTAGAGGAGAAAGAGTTCGATCGTGTGCTGGTGTGCAAGGGCATCGCAGAGCTGGTCACCCGGCACGACATCCGCATCCCCAAGACACCCTTTGTGCCTTGCGACGATGATCTGGCGGACCGTGTTTTCGAGGCGGGGATGGAGCTCGCGGTAAGTGCGGGCCTATACTGTACCAACACCAACCGCCGTATCGTCTTTTCGCGGGCCGAAGTCGAGCGACGTCTGAACGACTTTCCGGGCCAGATCACACTGGGCGAGGGCGAGGACGCCTGCACCGTGCACTGGCGGCGCCCCGACGACAACGGGCGCATCGGCATCGTGGGTGGGGCGTACGGCACCCCCGTGCCTGAAGAGCTGTTCGTGCCCATTATGCTCAGCTACGCCCAAGAGCCGGTCGTCGACTGGATCGACAACGCTACCATGAGCACCGTCTACCGACGCGCCGTGCGCGGCGGGACCTACTGGGAGATGCTGTCATGCTGGGAAGAAGCCGACAAGTCCTTCGAGGTCTTGCGGCGAGCAGGGCGCCCGGGCCTGGCCATCGGCTGTGCCGAGGCTTCCACGAGCGACCTGGGTGAGCTCACCACGGCCACAGCCATTGGGGGATTCAGACCCATCGATTGGCACCACGCCTGCCTGTCCAGCGAGCTCAAGACATCTTACGACCAGTTGAACAAGGTCGTCCACTTCACGCGCACCGGCTGCCACATTCATTCCTTCTACAACCCCATCTACGGCGGGCTGGTCGGCGGTCGCGAAGGGATGGCGGTGGCGATCGTGGCCGGGATGATCATGATGGAACTGGCCCACCTGGCATCCACTGTCAACGTGGGCCCGACCCATATGCGCTACAATTGCAGCACGCACCCCGACATGATGGCCGGCATTGCCGTCGCGCTGCAGGCAGTGACACGTAACGCGAAGTTGCTTACCAGCGTTTTCATGCGCCCGGCCAGCGGCCCCGGCACGAAGACGATCCTCTACGAGACGGCGGCCCTGGCGCTCGCGGCTGCGAGCTCGGGCAGCGCTTTCATAGAGGGAGTTCAATCAGCTACCGGCATCCACGAGGGCCATTGCAGTGGGCTCGAGGCCCGCTTTGTGGGCGAAGTGTGCCGCGCCTCGTGTGGCATGCCTCGTGGGCAGGCCAATGGGATCGCCCAGGCCCTGGTTGCCCGCTATGCGGCCATCTTTGACGCTCCTCCAATCGGACGGCCGTTCCCTGAGGTCTACAACTTGAAAACGCTCAAGCCTTCGCCTGAATGGGAAGGGATGTACGAGGACGTCAAGGGTGAGCTCCGAGAACTTGGGCTGCCCATTCGTTGATACCAGCACGGGAGCCAATATGTCTATCGACACCAGCCCGTCCAGACTGGATAGCCGGCCCCTCTACCTCAGGGTAGAAGAATCTATCCGCGACATGATCGAGAAGGGCGCCTACGCTATCGACCAACAGCTGCCCTCTGAAGAGCGGCTGGCGGCAGCGCTCGGCGTGAGCCGGCCTACCATCCGCATGGCGCTGGCAAGGCTCGAAAGTCTGGGCCTGGTCAAGCGCCAGCAAGGCGGCGGGACCTTCGTGATCAGGCGCAAGCCGGCGGTCTTTGATATGGGGCTCGAAACGATTCAGAGCCTGCATCCTCGCCAGTCGAGGGTGAGCGGCCTGAGTTCACAAATTGCCTCTCTGGACGCCAGTCTGGTGGAAGCGGACGCGGCGCTGGCGCCGCAGCTGCAGGTCGCCCCGGGCAGCGCGCTGGTGCGGGTTTGCAGGATCGTTATGGTGGAAGGCGAGCCTGCGGCCTACCTCTGCGATTATGTTCCGGAAAGCGTGGTGACGCTCGCCGAAATGAAGGCAGGCTTCACTGACTCGGTGCTTGACTTTTTCGCTCGGCGGGGCAACCCGCAACTCATCTACGCGAGATCGGACATCTCGATCTATCATGCCGAGCCAGACATGGCGGCGTCTTTAGCCGTGGAAGAGGGGGAGCCGCTCTTCCAGCTGGACGAGGGCTTCTATGCCGCAGGCGACGAACTTGTGGACTGGTCTCACAACTATTTCGTGCCCAGGCATTTCCGGTTCCATGTCATCCGACGCGTGCTTAGTAGTGTAAGTGAACCCGGTAGTCGCCGCGCCGGCAGCGAAGGAAGCTGCCGGCGCGGCCTTTGTCACTGCTGTCGCATCGCCACGGGTTTCCGTGACGCTGAGGGTCGGACCATTGGTTTGTGTCAGGATGGAGGAATGGCCTCATGCAAATGCTGATCAAGAACGCTCGCCGCGAGACAACGGCTGAGCTCATCGATATCTTGATACGCGATGGGCACATTGCTGCCGTGGGACCGGGGCTTGCCGGGGATGGCGGTCGAGTCATCGACGCGCAGGGCCTGATGGCGTCACCGCCTTTCATCAACCCCCACTTCCATCTCGAAAACGCCTTGCTCGGCGTCACGGCCAATTCGTCGGGCACGCTGCGCGAGGCGATCGACAGCTACCTGGTTGTGAAGCAGCAGATGTCGCGCGAGGACATCCTGGCGCGTGCCGGCCGCGCCCTGCGAGCCGCGGTCGGCTACGGGACGTTGGCCATGCGCAGCCACGTTGACGTCGATCACGAGGCAGGCACCCGCCTGGCCGAAGCCATCCTTGCCGTGCGGGAACAGTGGCGCCCCGTCGTCGATATTCAGGTGGTGGCCTTTCCGCAGCACGGGCTCGCGCGCAACCCTGAGGCGGTCGACCTGATGTACCAGTGCATGGAGATGGGCACCGACCTGGTGGGAGGCATGCCCCATGGCGAGCGCAACATGGACGACGCGGCCCGCCACATCGAGATCGCCTTCGCGATCGGCGCGCAAGTACGGCGCGGACATCGACATGCACACCGACGAGACGGACGATCCGAACTGGACATCGCTCGAGCTGCTCGCCGAGCAGACCCTGGCTAACGGCTACCAGGGACGCGTCACGGCGAGCCACTGCTGTGCGATGGGCCGCTGGCCCGTGCCGGTCCGGGACCGCGTCATCGACAAAGTGCGCGCCGCGTGGAGATAACTATCTGCCCCAACATACCGGTGAACCTGCTCCTCCAGGGGCGAAACGATCCGCCGCCGGTGCCGCGTGGCGCGGCGCCGATCAAGGAACTGTTGGCGGCCGGCGTGAACGTGACCTGCGGCCAGGACGACATCTGGAACATGTTCTATCCATTCGGCAAGATGGACATGCTTGAGGTGGCGGCCATGACGGCGCACGTTTGCCATCTCAGCAGCGCCGCGGAGATCGAGGCCGCCTTTCGGATGCCACGCCTGCATGCAGCGCGCGCCCTGCGGCTGGGTGGCTATGGCCTCGAGCCCGGTTGTTGGGGCGATGTGGTTCTGATAGATGCCAACAGCGCGCTCGACGTGCTGCGCTTGCAGCCCGACCGGCGCTACGTGATCCGGCGAGGAGAGGTGATCGCCGAAACCGAGAGCCGCCGCCGGTTTCACCCGATGGTGCCTTAGCCTGGCCTGCCGGCCAGGAGATATCCGGCGATAGCTATCGGAAAGACATCGGCCGGGCGGCGGGGGCGCTTGACCTGCCAATCGGCACATGGACGATGGTCCGTCGAACGAAGTGCAAGGAGGAAGCAATCTGGTGGATGCATTTGAAAGGATCCAGGGAAGCCTGCTGGAGGCTATCTATGAGGGTGATGTAGACGGTGGGCGGCGTTTGGCCGAACAAGCGCTGGCCCTCGACATCTCCCCCGGCCGCATCTTCAGCACCTGTGTCGAGCCCGCGCTGATGCACGTGGGCGATCAGTTCAGCCGTCTGGAAGTTTTCCTTCCCGAGATGATGGCCAGCGCCGAAGTGGCCAAAGCCATCTTCGACGTGTTGGAGCCGGCCATGAAAGCCCAACAGGCCGGCAGCCTCTCGTTGGGCAAGGTGGTGATCGGCACCGTGGTAGGCGATGTGCACGACATCGGCAAGAACATGGTGGCGTGCCTGCTGGAGGTCTCGGGCTTCCAGGTATTCAACCTGGGCTGTGACGTCTCCGTGCAAACCCTTCTGAAGGCCGCCAGGGAGCAGCAGGCAGACATCATTGCCATGTCAAGCCTCCTGACAACCTCGCTGCCCTACATGAAAGACCTGCTGAATTTCCTCAAGGAGACCGGGCAAGGCAAGAGCTACAAGGTGATGGTAGGAGGCGGGCCGGTGACGGCCGAATGGGCCAGCCAGGCCGGGGCTGATGGCTATGGCAAGAATGCCGCCGAGGCCGTGATCGTTGCCAGGCGGCTCCTGGGCCGGTAGCGCAAAGTCAATCAACCTATTCGGTGGTGCCCGACGGATTCTCTCCCTGCGGGGACTTCGTCGCTGGCGGCTTGCCGCGGCCCTGATAGGCCGTAGGCCCGCTCAGAACGACACCTGGTGCTGCCGAAGACGTCGCTTGCGGGTGCGCTAGCGCCTGGCAGATGGGCTTGCTGCGAGCACTCAACACGGGAGGAAAACATGCGCAATTCGAGCCGCCTGATCGATATCCTGGACCGCATGGAGACGGGCCAGATCATGGAGGAGAACGACTTCGATAAGCTGATTGCGAAGCGCTGCAAGGCGCTCGTCAAGGAGTATGAGATCCGCTTCGACGGGTCCAGCCTGGTCAACTGCGACGATGCCATGGCCGACCGCTGCTTCCAGGCCGGCCTGCAGCTCGCCAGCGAGGCCGGCGTCTATTGCCGTTCCAACAACCGGCGCCTGACCTGGAGCCGGCGCGAGATCCTGGACGTGCTGAAGAGCGCCCCGGGCGAACTGCTGGTTGGCGCCGGACATGACCAGCACCTTGAATGCCGGCGCGAGGTCGAGGATAGCCGCCCGCCCACGATGATGGGCGGCCCTGTCGGGCAGCCCCTGCCCGAACACCTCTTCCTGCCGATCATGCAGAGCTACATCCAGGAGCCTCTGGTTGACATGGTCGTCGATGGCACCCTGCAGTCGGTGTACGGCCGGGAGCCTCGCACCCGGTCGCCGTGGGAAATCCTCGCCGGTTGGCATGAGGCAGAGCTGGCCCTGGCAGCCGCCCGTCGCGCCGGCCGCGAGGGCATCTCGCTCGGCTGCGTCGAGTGTTCATGCTCGGACCTTCCCGAGCTTTCCGCCACCTCCTATGGCGGTTTCCGGCCCACCGATTGGCACCAGATCGCCATGATCAGCGAGTTGAAGACGGATTACGGCCTGCTCAACAAAGTGACGCATCTGGTGCGCACCGATTCCATTATCCACACGTTCGCCAACCCGATCTATGGCGGCCTGGCCGGCGGCGCCGAGGGGCTGGCAGTTATCCTGGTCAGCGGCATGATCCTGCTGCAAATGGCTTACATGACCACGACGCACTCGCAGTGCCCACACATCCCTTCTTCCTGTGCGACACGACGCCCGAGATCATCTGGGCCATGAGCCTCGAGGTGCAGGCGCTGAGCCGCAACACGCCCTTCATGACGGTCGTCACGATCTCCCCCGTGGGCGGGCCGTGCACCAAGACCCTGCTCTACGAGGCGACGGCCATCGCGACCATGGCTACCGTCTCGGGAGCAGCCGCCCTGTTGGGCCCGCGCTCGGCCTGCGGCAAGGGTTTTGGCAACGTGACCGGCCTGGAGGCCCGCTTCAGCAGCGAGGTAGGTCATGCCGTGGCCGGGATGGCGCGGCACAAGGCCGACGAGATCGTCAGGGCGGTCGTGCCCAAGTACAAGGACCTGCTTGGCACGGAGCCGAGCGGGAAGCGCTTCGACCAGGCCTACGACCTGCAAAGCCTGAAGCCGTGCCCTGAGTGGCTGCAGATTTACGACGAGGTCAAGGAAGAGGTATCTGCCCTCGGCGTGCCATTCGCGTGAGGTTATGTGCCAGCAACGGGCGTGCCGCCGGTCCCGTCGGCACGCCCGTTCTGGAGGGCGCCCCACACCCGTTCCGCCGTGAGCGGCAGCCGGTTCAGAGAAACTCCAACGGCATCCTCTATCGCGTTGGCGATGGCCGGGGCGGTCGCCATCAGAACGGGCTCGCCGAGTCCGCCGGCGCCCAAAGGCCCGAGAGGCTCGGGGATTTCGAGCAGCACGGCTTCGATGGCCGGTAAGTCTAACGCTGTGGGCAGCACATAACTCTCTAGCGAGTTATTCAGGATGCGCCCTTCGTTGACCAGCAGTTGCTCGGTCAAGGCGAAGCCCACGCCCATCGCTCCCGAACCTTGCAGCTGGCCCAGTGCGCCGCCGCGATTGATCACGCGGCCGGCATTGTGGACCGCGATCAGCCGTTCGACGGTCACCTGGCCGGTCTCCGTATCGACGAGGACCTGCGCAAGCTGGCTGCCGAAGGAGGAGGGCCCCACGCCGTAGGGGCTGTCGGGTGCATCGGTCAGCCTGGGATATTCCATGACATAGAACCCCTCGGCGTGCAAGGCACGGTTCTTCTCCTGGCATTTCGCCGCGAGCTGGCCGACCGAGATCGAAAGGGCCTCGCCCTCGGCGTACAACTGTCCACCGTGAAGGTCGAGGATCTCGAGCGGCAGGCCAGTCTCCTCGGCTGCCGTGATCAACAGGTTCTGGCGGATGGCGGAGGCCGCTTTGAGCAGGGCGTTGCCCGAAACGAAGGTCTGCCGCGTGGCGACCGTCCCCCCGGCATCTGGCGTCTGCTGCGTGTCAGGCCCCACCACGCGGATGGCCGAGAGCTCCACGCCCAGTTGCTCGGCGGCCAGGATCGCCATGGCCGTGTGCCCCCCCTGGCCGATCTCGACCACGCTGGTGCGCAGGGTCACGGAGCCATCGCCGGCCATCTCGAGCGCGACACCGGCGTAATCGGGGCGCTGGAACCCCAGCCCGATGACAAACCAGCTCGAAGCCAGCCCCCAGCCGCGGCGCAGATGGGGCGCGGGCCGGCGTTCGAGGTCATTGCGATCAGCCCAGCCTCCCAGGCGTGCCGCCTCCAGCAGGCCGGCGCGCATGCCCCCCGCTTCGCGGATCACGGCGCCGGAAGGCGTCGGCTCGCCGGTCTTCAGGCCGTTGCGCAGGCGGATCTCCAGCGGGTCGAGGCCCAGGCGGTGGGCCAGCTCGTCCATCTGCCGCTCGCAGGCAAAACATACCTGCGGGCCGCCGAAGCCGCGCATGGCACCGGAGATCGGATTGTTCGTAAAGACCGTGAAGCTCTCCATCCTGGCGTTGGGCACGTAGTACGGTCCGCTCGAGACCAGGGCCGCAAAGCCCATTACGGCCGGCCCGGCATTCGTGTAAGGCCCGGTATCGCCGACGATCTCCGCCTGCATGGCGGTGAGCGTGCCATCACGGCGAGCGCCCGTCCGGTAGCGCGCCACCACCGGGTGGCGCTTGACGTGCGTGCCGATCGACTCCTCGCGTGCGGATCATGCGGACGGGGCGTCTCGTAGCCTGCGCCAGCAGGGCCGCGTGCATCTGCACATGGGCCTCGTCCTTGCCGCCAAAGGCTCCGCCGACGCTGGGCGAAATGACCCGTACCCTGCTCTCCGGTATGGCCAGAGAGCGGGCCACCTGGTGGCGATCGTGATGGGGCGATTGGTTGGAGGCGTAGACCACCATCGTGCCGTCGCGGTCCACGTAGGCCACCGCGCCCTCCGTCTCCAGAAAGGCATGCTCGATCCAGGGCGTGTGGTAGACCTCCTCGACCACGACGTCGGCCTGCGCGAAGCCCGCCTCCAGGTCGCCGCATGCGAACACCGTATGCGCCCGCACGTTGTCGCGCCCCGGCCAGACCCGTGGCGCGCCCGGGCGCATGGCCTCGAGCGGGTCGAAGATCCCCGGCAGCGGCTCATAGTCCACCTGGATGGCGGCCAGCGCCTGCTCGGCGCAGGCCTCGTCCTCCGCGGCAACGGCGGCCAGCGCGTCGCCGATATAGCGCACTATGTCGCCGACCAGCAGCGGCTGGTCTGGGTCCATATACAGGTAGCTGTTCTCGCCCGGGATATCCTCCGCCGTCAGGACGGCGCAGACCCCCGGAACCCGCCGGGCGCGGCTGACGTCCAGGCGCTTGATGCGGGCGCAAGGGTAGGCGCTGTAGAGGAGCCGGCCGACGAGCATCCCGGGGAGGCGCAGGTCGGCGCAATACCGGGCCTGTCCTTTGACCGCGTCGATGCCATAGACCGGTGGGACCGGTTGGCCTACGATGTGCAGTTCAGCCATGCGGCACCTCTACGCTTTCCGGTGTATGGCGCAGCTCGCCGGCTGCGGCAGTGACGGCCTGCACGATGGGCAGGTAGCCGGTGCAACGGCACAGGTTGCCGGCGATGGCCGCACGCACCTCTTCCGGGCCGGGATTGGGGTTTTCCAGAAGCAGGGCGTAGCAGGCCATGAGCATGCCGGGTGTGCAGTAGCCGCACTGGAAGGCCCACTTTTCCACAAACTGGCGTTGCAGCGGGTGCAGCTCTTCACCTTCCGCCAGCCCCTCGACGGTGAGAATAGCTGCGCCGTCGGCCTGGGGAGCCAGGACCAGGCAGGCGTTGACCGCCTGGCCGTCCATCAGCACCACGCAGGCGCCGCAGTCACCCTTGCCGCAGCCTTCCTTGGCGCCGGTCAGCCCCAGATCCTCGCGCAGCACCTGCAGCAGGGTGCGGTTGACCGCCGTCGTGACGCGATGCTGGCGTCTGTTCACGGTGAGATGGATTTCCTGCTGGCGGATATCAACCCCCTGTTGAGAGGCTCTGGCACACGCCTCCGAGGGCCGCGTGTCAGGACGGTGACCATCTGCCGGCGATAGGCTGCGCTGGCCCGCAGGTCGGTGATGGGGTGGGCATCCTCGCCGGCCGCCTGCGCGGCCGCCTCGATCGCGGCCTGCGACGGCTCGGCGCCCTCCAGTAGCAACTCGGCCGGCCGGGCCCTCCAGGGGACCGGAGCGACCGAGCCCAGGACGATGCGGGCAGCGCTGACCCTGTCGCGCTCGTCGAGCGTCAGGCGCACCGCGACACTGGCCACGGCGATGGCCATGCCGCGCCGCTGGCCGAGCTTCAGGAACCCCGACGCCGTTCGTGGGGCCGGCAGGGGAACGCGAAAGCCCGTCAGGGCCTCATCCGGCGCCAGGATGGTGCGGCCGGGCCCGCAGAAGAAGTCGGCAAGCCGCATGGATCGTGTTCCTGCAGCGCTGGCCAGCTGCACGAGCGCGTCGGCGGCGATCAAGGGCGGTGCCGCGGTCGGCAGCGGGGGACGCGTTGGCGATGTTACCACCGAGCGTGCCGCGATTGCGCACCGGCGGCCCGCCGACCTGCAGGCAGGCCTGCTGCAGCGCCGGCAGCGTGCGCGCCAGGAGACTGGACCTGGCCGCCTGTGCATGCGTCACGCGTGCGCCAAGATGGATGTGGCCGTCCTCCAATTCGATGGCCCCCAGGGGCAGGCAGCGGAGATCGATCAGGCAAGCGGGGCGGACCGTCCCGTTGCGGAGGCGAGGCACGAGATCCGTGCCTCCGGCGAGCCAGCGCCCCTGGCCGGCGTGTTCGGCCATGAGCTGCAGGGCATCATCGAGGCGCTGCGGCGCGAAGTAGTCGAAATCGTTCACCTCTCCTCCTCCCAGATGTTGAATCGGATCAGGTTCTGCGCAGGGGCAGACCCATTTCAACAAGTTTCGCGAGCTGGGCGCAAAATTAGTCACCGCCCACACCCTGGTTAAAGACAATTTGGCCCCAAAATGGGGCCAAAGAGTGGGTCCCCCGGGATTCGAACCCAGGACCAACCGGTTATGCATCCCACCGCGGCTTTCGCCGCCCCTTGCGGGTTTGTGGGCTGGACTATCCCTTCGCCCTCCCAAGGGGGGGCGCCTGCCGTCTAGTCTCTACACCTTCCTCATTGACGAGGCTTGGCTCGGGATTACCATACCGCCAGGGCTCCAGGCTTCCCCGAATTTGGCAGGTGATCACTTGGGGATCTCTCCCCAAGCAGCCCTTGCAAACAGGCCATCTCAAGGTTGCGATAGGGCTATGATAGAACAATCTAGCTGCATAACGCGCACCTCGATCTTGGCTCGTTACTCTGAGCCGGCCGCTCTAACCGCTGAGCTAGGGACCCACTGCCGTGAGTGTATCACAAAATCGCAAGACGCGCACAAAAGGAGGTGGCTGCCCCGCCGGCCCTCACCCCGCCGCGCTCACCGGCAGGGCCAGCCGTCCCACTTCCTGCCCGTCGGTCGCCCGGTACAGGATCAGCAGCACCCCCGCTCCCTGGGGCAAGCCCCGCATGTCTTTCGTGGGCCCGGCGGGGGGTTTCGGGGCGTTCGCCAGGTCGGCCGGGCTCTCCGGCTCGTAGGTTCCGGGCAGCGGCAGATCGTACACGTCCTGCACGCGTTCGCCCGGCACCCAGTCGGTCGTCGGGTAGGTGAAATGCACGGGGACCTGGTCCGTCTGCGCCAGCGGCGCACCCTGCGGGTCGAGCAGCCGGGCCGAGACCTTCAGGCTGTCCGTGATGGACGCCGCCGCCGCCCAGGTGAGCGTCAGCCGCAGGACCGGCCCGCCATGGGTGGCTCGCAGCGCCATCTGCGAGTCGATCAGCGCGATCCCGGCGCCGATGGGCTGGCCGGCGGGCTGCAGCGCAGGCTGTGCTTTGTAGCCCACCGCGATGAGCGGGCCGGCCGCGCTCAGGCTGTAGCGGCCCGCGGCGCCCGGCAGGTCACGCGTGAGGTAGACGGCCTGGCCGCGCTGCAGGGCCGCCGCCACGGCGGCCAGGCGGGCCGCTTCGGCGTCGGCCGCCACGACCTGCACGTCCGGACGTTGGCCTAACACGTCGCGGAAGTAGCGCACCAGGGTCGTTTCGCCCAACAGGCCCACGATCTCCCCGTCCGGCGCCACGGTCTGCAGCATATCCTGGCCGTAATCGAAGAGCCCCCAGGCGTGGCTCAGGTCCTGGTGCGGGTATGCCCGCAGGCCGCCGAGCGCCGGTTCCACGAGCAGGAGGGCCACGGCGACCCCCGTCACCGCGGTCGCGATCCGCGGACGGCCCCTTCCCGCCGCGCCTTTCCGCTCCGGCAGGCGCAGGCAGAGCGCCCTGAGCCAGCCCAGGACGCACGCGATGCCCGCCGCGGCCCAGACGGCGGCCAGCAGGTAGGCCGGCAGCAGGAACGAGCCGATGTTCTGCACCTTATAGACGATGTCGAAGGCGGCCTGGCAGGCCGTCGCCACCAACAGCAGCGCGTAGCGCCGGGGCGACCGGCGCCAGGCCGTCAGGATGCCCAGCAGTGCCGCCAGCAGTAGGGCGGTCCCTATTTGGTCGCGGAACTGCCCCACGAAAAAGGCGCCATCACGTTGCAAGTTGAATGGGTTGCCTGACAGAAAGACATCGTATTGCCGCGCCATGATCCAGCCCAGCGTGCCGGACAGCGTCGGATGGAACGTGCCGTCCAGCGAGGTCACCGCCTGCCCGCGCAGCGGCAGGTAAAGGTAAAGCAGCAGCGGGGCGACCATCAGCAGCAGCGGCTTCAGCCAGCGCCGGGGCTGCCACGCCAGGATCGGGTCGGTCCAGAGGATGAACAGGAGGGCCGCAGGCAGGAGCAGCACGAACATCCGATGGTGGGCCAGGCCGATGCCCGCCACCAGCCCCACGCCGGCCAGCCCCGCATCCGAGAGCGAGTGGGATGATATGCCCGGGCTCCCGGCTGGCTCGCGCCCGGCGCCGGCAGAGGCGAGGCCCTCGGCGGCGCCAGGCTGGGGCCAGCGTGAGCGTTTGGGGGGCTCGGGGGGCGCAGCCCGCCCGACCGGGGGTGGCGGGGGCCAGGCGGCCCCCGCCGATGCTAAAGATTCTGTGTTAGGGTTGCCCTGCTTTGCGCCCCTGGCATGGGATAGGCCCCCGCTCCCACGGCGCGTTTCCCAGCGCAGCAGGAGATACAGGAACAGCGCCACCACAAGGACGTGTGCGGGATGGACATCTGCCTGCGTGGACAACGTCCACCAGGTCGGCGCCAGGGCGAAAGCGACTGTGGCGACGCCGGCGGCCGGACGGTCGCCTGAGAATTCGTGTGCCAGCAGATAGAAGACGGCTACGGCCGCCGCGGCCGCGGCAGCCGAGAAGAGGTTGGCCCGGCCTGCCGGGTCCCGCCAGGGGACGATCGTTACAAAGAGCTTGCCCAGCAGGATAAACAGCGGGTAGCCCGTCGGGTGCGAGATGCCAAGCGTGGGGATGACGACCTGCCACTCGAGGTTGTCGTCGAACATGTTCCACACGGACGGCGCCGCGGTGGCGGCGTACAGGACCAGGCTCGCCAGCCCGAAGAACGCGGCCAGAAACGCATCCCGGCGCTCGCCGCACCACGAGATCCACGATTCTGCCCTCGAGCGGCGGGCTGTGTTCCGAGCGGTTGGGTCCAACAAGGCATCTCCTCTGGGCACCGGGATTGTATCTCAGAATGCGGACCGGCCCAAACTGAATGGAAGCCCCCGGCCGCGGGATTTGCCCGCGCGTACCCCTTGCAAAGCGGGTCCTTCAGGGCTATGATCTGATCATGAATACGGAACCTATCGCTACGGCATCGGACCCCGAAGGTCCCGGCCGGGAACCGGCTGGGGCTGCGCTCCAGAGCGTCCGAAAGGTGAGGATGGGCCAGCTGATCGGCCTCTTGACCTCGGGCGGCGACAGCCCCGGCTTGAATGCGGCCCTCCGGGGGATCGGTAAGGCTGCCCTGGGGTGCTATGGCATGGAGGTGATCGGCTTTCGCGACGGTTTCCGCGGGCTGATGGAGAACCGCACCCAGGTGCTGGACAGCTCTACCTTCGCCGGGATCCTGACGGTCGGCGGCACGATCCTCGGCACGAGCCGCGATAAGCCTTACGCTATGCCCGTCGGCGGCACGATGATGGACATGACCGACGTCATCGTCGACAACTATCGCAAGCACCGCCTGGATGTGCTCGTCTGCCTCGGCGGTGGGGGAACGCAGAAGAATGCCTATCACCTGATGCAGCAGGGCCTGAACATCGTGACGCTGCCCAAGACCATCGACAACGACGTCGCCATGACCGAGACGTCGCTCGGTTTCGACACCGCCCTGGGCATCGCGACCGAGGCCATCGACCGCCTGCACAGCACGGCCCACAGCCATCACCGCATCATCGTGCTCCAGGTCATGGGGCATCGGGCCGGCTGGCTCGCCCTCGGGGCGGGGATCGCCGGCGGCGCGGACGTCATCTTGATCCCGGAGATCCCATACGACGTCGAGAAGGTGGCCCAGGCCATCCTCAGCCGCAGCCGCAGCGGGCGTGGCTTCAGCATCGTGGCGATCGCCGAAGGTGCGATGTCGAAAGAGGATTTTGCGGCCCAGCAGGCAGCCAGGGCCGGAAAGGCGCACGCCAAGGCCGGCAAGGGCGAGCGCCAGGATGGGGAACACCACCATCACGGAAAGAAGGCCGAGGAGAAACACGCGCTGCACGCTCAGGCCCATGCCGAAAGCGAACCGGCGGCGCCGCAGACGGGCAACGCGCTGCGCCTCAGCGCCCAGCTGGAGGCCCTGACAGGTCTTCGAGCCGCCGTGACCATCCTGGGTTACCTGCAGCGGGGCGGCATCCCTTCGGCCGCCGATCGCTTGCTCGCCACCCGCCTGGGCACCGCCTGCGCCGGCCTGATCAAGGAGGGCCATTACGGGGTGATGGTGGCCGCTGCCGGAGATGGCTTCCGGCCCGTCCCGCTGGGAGACGTCGTCGGCAAGCGCAGGACCGTGCCTCTCGACCATTTCTGGGTCGAGAGTGCCCGCAGCGTAAACACCTGCCTGGGAGACTGATGGGCTCTGCCTCGCGCTTCGGCTCAGCCGCCTCGCAGCCAGAGCCAGAGCCCCGCGGCCATCCAGGCAGCCCCGCCGATCAGCCCGACGGGCAGCGGGCCGAGCAGGGGGTTGGGCTGGCCCTGCACGAACAGGGCTGCCAGCCCGGCGATGCCGTTGATTGCGCCGTGGCCGACCACCGCCGGCCAGACGCACTTGCTGCGTTGCGCCACCCAGGCCAGGAGCACCGATCCCGGCACGGTAAACCATAGGAAGGTCAGGAAGCCAACCCAGGGGAAACCCCGATAGCCGAACCCGTACTCGTAGCCCATGGCAATGACCGGCCAATGCCAGACACCCCAGATGACCCCGACCAGCACGGTGGCCTTCCGCCAGCCGAGAGGCATCAGCTTTGGCAGAAGGTAGGCCCGCCAGCCGAACTCTTCGCCGAAGGTGAAGAGCCCATTGAGCACCGGCGCGAGGAGGACCGCGCCAAGCACCTCCGAGGCCACCAGGCCCCACAGGTTCGTGCTTGCCGCGCGCGCCCCAGCAGCCGGCGCAGGGTGCCCAGGCCGGGATCGAAATAGCGCGGCAGGGCCAGGAAGAATAGCGCCATGCCGAGGATGGTCAGGACCGCCGGCCCGACCCAGGCTGCCAGCCAGTATGGCCAGCCCCGCCAGTAGGGCTGCAGCCAGGTGGTTGACCAGCCTTCGCGGGTGGCCAGGCGTGTGAAGATGTGCGCCAGGGCCGGCGCCCACATGTAGCCGGTTGCGAGGATCACGGTCGCCAGCGTGAGGTGCAGGGACGGGACCAGCATCGGGCTGTTCGTCAGCCTGCCGTTCAGGGCGACGATCAGGCCCATGCTCCACGCGATCGCGAAGGCGATGGCCAGGAACAGCGCGATCCGCCGGCCGTCGAGCGCCGGACCGCGCGGCAGCTGCAGTTCTCTTCACCCGTGTCCTCCGTGCAGGTCGAGCTCAAAACAGGTCAGATGGGGCCTGAGGGTGTCTGGGACGGGATAGTAAGGCGGGATCTCGTGAAAGCCCAGGGCATGATAGAGCCCACGCGCTTCCGGCATAGTATCCGCCGTGTCCAACCGCATCTGGGCATAGCCGGCGACGCGGGCTTCGGCCACGATCCGTTCGGCCAGCGCCCGCCCCACCCCGCGCGCCCTGAAGGCCGGCCGCACATAGAGCCGTTTCATCTCGCAGGCGCCGCAGCTCAGCGGGCGCAGGGCCACGCAGCCTGCCGGCTGCCCGTCTTCCAGCGCCAGCAGCAGCCTTCCGCCCGGCGGCGCATACTTGCCCGGCAGCCCGGCCATCTCCTGTTCGTAGCCCTGGAAAGTCAGGTCAAAGCCCAGCCATCCTGCATATTCGGCAATCAGCTCGCGGACCTGCGCGAGCTGTTCCGGAGCGGTAGCCTGGACGATCTGGATCGGCATCGGGCCATTCTAGCACATTTCCCTGTCGCCGCGATAATTGGCCGTATCGGTGGTCCTGCCGGCCTCTCGATGGCACGGCTCCGCGGCGACGCGAGCCATGTGCGATTGCCGGACGGAGGGCCCGGGCATGAGCCGGCTCGACGATCTGCCGAGAGACCACCGGCCTGACCGTGAGGTAGACGTAGGCTGCGCCATGTCAAAGCTCTTCCAGACACCCGGCCGGAAGCCGAGCGAATCCTCATCGGCCTGCTTCGTCGTGCCCCGATCCCGCGAAAGCTGGAGATGCTGGGGGAGATGAACGCGGCTGCCCGGCAGCTGGCCTTGCAGGGGCTGCGGGCCAGGCATCCCGACGCGGACCAGGCCCAGTTGAACCGGTTTCTGGCCGACCTGCTGCTCGGGCCCGAGCTGGCGGGGCGCGTCTACGGGGCACACCCGCCCGAGGGAGGCCAGGATGCTGCCTGAGCCCATCGCGGTGGTCCTCCTGGTCACCGATGCGCTCGAACGGTTGGGCGTGCCTTATGTCATCGGCGGCTCGCTCGCCAGTACGGTGCATGGCGTGGTCCGGACGACCCTGGACGCCGACATCGTGGCCGATCTCAGCACCGATCAGGCACCGGCCCTTGCGGCCGCGCTGGCCGCCGCTTTCTACGTCAACCCCCAGTCCGTCGAGGACGCCGTCCGCCGGCGCAGCAGCTTCAATGCCATCCATCTCGCGACCATGTTCAAGATCGACGTTTTCATCCCCAAGGGGCGGCCTTTTGACCGCCAGCAGCTCGAACGGCGGCAGCCCTGGCCCGTGGGCGGCGGGCCAGGCCGCGTGATCTACGTCGCCAGCGCCGAGGATACGGTGCTGGCGAAGCTGGAGTGGTACCGCCTCGGCGGCGAGGCGTCCGACCGCCAGTGGCGGGATGTCCTTGGCGTGCTGGCGGTGCAGCGTGGCGCGCTCGATCTGGCCTACTTGCGGCGCTGGGCGCACGAGCTTGGCGTGGCGGACCTGGCGGAGCGCGCCCTGGCCGAGACGCCGCCGGCCTGACCGGGAGTCGGGCGAGGAGGGGGTATGGGCTTACGATGGGATCAGGCTGAACTGCCCCAGGTGCGGCCTTCATCGCCAGGCGAAGCAGCGGTGAAGTGGCTCCGGGTGCCCCTGCTGGGTGCGCTGTGCGCTTGCCTGCTCTACATTGCGGGCTGCGCTCCTCCTGCGCCGCGCGCCACCGCCCCGGCCACCGCCGCGACCTTCACGCCCGTCGCCGCTGGCCTCCCCGCGCCCCCAACCGCGACGGAGACCGGGCCGGGAACCCTGCCTCCGGCCGTCACCCGGGTGCCCGCGCCGCCAACCGCGACGTTTGCGCCGCCCGCAACGCCGGCGCAGCCCACGGCCCAGGCCACGTTGCCTCCGGCCGTCACCATTGTGCCCACGGCGCCAACTTCGACGTTTACGCCGCTCGCAACGCCGGCGCAGCCCACGGCCCAGGCTACCCTCCCCGCGGCCCCGTCCCCGTCGCCCGCCGTCGAGATCGCCAACCCGGCAGCCGCCTACTGCCAGCGGCAGGGCTACACGGACAGGATCCTCACTGCGGCCGATGGGTCACAGTATGGCGCCTGCGTCGCTCCCGGTGGCAAAGAGTGCGACGAATGGGCCTTCTTCCATCATCAGTGTGCGCTCCCGGCGCTTGCGCCCGCCGCGCAGGCCTCGCCGCCGCGCCTCGGCGACGCGTGCGGGCCCGCCTGCGACGACAGGGGCCTCCCGCCTGCAAACCGCGGCTCCTGTCACGCCCCTGGAGGCGGCAGGGCCTGCCACGCCGGCTCAGCAAGCATCTCTTCCCACGCCAGCTCAGCAGGCGTACGCAGGCACGCCTGCTGACGGAGCATCTCCGGCCAGCTCCGCACCCGGCACGCCCCCGGCCACGCCGGCACCTCAGCTGGCACCCGCCCTGGCGGCCCAGGTCGATGCCCTCTTTGCGCCCTGGGACCGGCAAGGCTCGCCCGGGTGCGCGCTGGGGCTGGGGCAGGCCGGGGCCCTCCGGTACGCCCGCGGCTACGGCATGGCCGACCTGGAACACGGCATTCCGATCACGTCGGGCACCATCTTCAACGTGGGCTCGATCAGCAAGCAGTTCACCGGCCTAGCCGTCGCTTCCCTGTTTCAGGCCGGCAAGCTCTCGGCCGACGACGACATCCGCGATTACGTCCCCGAGCTGCCCGGCTACGGGACGGCCATCACGCTCCGGGAATTGCTGGCGCATACCAGCGGGCTGCGCGACGACAGGACGCTGGCGCTCATGGCCGGGTGGCGGGACGACGACCTCCTGACGGGCGGGGATCTGCTCGGCCTCATCTACCGCCAGCAAGGGTTGAACTCCCCGCCCGGCCAGGCATACCTGTACAGCAACAGCGACTACAGTTTGCTGGCGCTGGCCGTCCAGCGCGCGGCAGGCCAGCCGCTGGCCCAATACGCCGCCGCGCGGATTTTTGGGCCTTTGGGCATGGCCAGCACCCATTTTGAGGAAGATCCGTTCGTGGTGGTGCCGGGCCGGGCCGATGCGTACGAGCCGTACAGCGATACCTACCGGCTGTCTCTGCCAGACGTGGCCATGCCAGGCCCGACCGGCCTGGACACGACGGTGGGCGATCTCATGCTGTGGGCCGACAATTTCTCTACCGGCCGCGTGGGCGGCCCGGCCGCCATCCAGCAGATGATGGCGCCCGCCTCTCTGGCCGACGGCTCGCCGGTGTACTACAACTTCGGCCTCATGCAGCGCACTTACGCCGATCTTGGCTACACGATCGGGCACGATGGCTTGGAGGGCGGCTTCAAGTCGGAATTGCTGATCCTGCCGGCCCGTCGCCAGGCGGTCGCGGTCTTGTGCAACCTGGAGACGATCGATCCGGCCCCGCTCGCCGAGCAGGCCGCACGCCTCTTCGCCGGCCTCAGCCCGTTCCCCACGCCGGCGCCCAGCCCGGCGCCGGCTGTGTCTGCGGAGGCGGCTATCACGCTGCCAGGCAGCACGCTGGCCAGCGCGGGCCGGGGCCTATTTCGATCCGACGAGCACCGGTTTCCTGCGCCTCTACGTCGATGGGAACGATCTGGGGCTGGAAGGGGAACCGGCCATCGCGCTCGCCCCCGTCGCCACCGGCCGCTTCCAGGTGCTGGCGCACGGCGCGGCGACGGCCGGAGAGGTCGAGTTCGCCCCGGCCGCAGGAGGGAAATTCACGGCAGAGATCACGGACGCCGGCACGCTCTCGGGCAAATACCAGCCGTATCCGCAGCTCTCCGCGGCTGGGCTCGGCTGCGCCGGCACGTTCTACAGCGCCGAACTGGGCGCGACTTACAGTATCACCGTGGATCGCGGGATCCTCACCCTGAACAGCCGCCGGTTTGTGCAGGTCCCCTTGCTGCCTGTGGGGCCGCGCCGGTTTGTGATGGCCGAGGCGCAGCCCGCCATCCGCGTCGACTTTGACCCGCCGCAGGCCGGCGAAGTGGCGACCGGCTTCACGTTATCCCTCGACCGGGCCAGGAACGTGCGCTTCGTCAGGGCTGCCGCCGGCCCGGCTCAGGAATCTCTGCCCGGCACCACCGGGCCTTGAAGCGAGTGCGCCGCGCCGTCATCTGCGCTCCAGCGCTCCATTCTGCCGGCAGCACGCGGCCACGTAAGATACGTCCCGTTATGCCAGCCTGGGGGCCGGCTCCTGTGACGCGCCCGGCCCACGACCACGGGAGTCCGAAGGGACCCTTTCGCGACTTTCGTGTTCGCTTACGTGTTTCGCGATCCAAAGCGTCGTTTCGCGCCTTTCGTGATCCAGACCGCCGGCCACCCGCGGAAAAGCCTGGCCGCTACCAAACTCGTCCCCCCGAGTTGCCGGTTCTGGTGTATAATGGCAGCAACGACAGCAGGCGAGCACAAACAAGGCAATCCACACCAGGGGCAGCGGGAAGCGCAATCGGCCCGAAACCAGGCGCTCGCCACTCCCAACAGAACGGTGAACATCCCGGCGATCCTGGACAAGGTCGGCAATTCGGGTATGGCGAAAAGGGCCTCCCACGAGATGATCAGGATCAAGAACCAGAGAAATACGAAAGTGATTTGCCGCATGGATCTCTCCTCGCGCTTTTGGGCTGACCGTCGATCAGCCGATGGACGACCGCCTCATGTTGGGCGGCCGCGCTCGATTCGCCGGGCACGCACGTTACCCATGCGTCAGTTCCTCGATGAACCGGCAATACTCATTCACGGCGTAATCCAGGGTGTAAGGCCGCAGCGCCTCTTCTGGAAGTTCTCGCCGCGGGGCCGACAGCGCGGCCGACACGGCCCCGGCCAGCGCCGCCGCGTCGCCGACCGGCGTCAGGGCGCCGTAGCGGCCGTCGCGCAATATCTCCCGCGGACCACTCACACAATCCGTGGCCACCACCGGCACGCCTACCGCAAGGGCCTCGATCAGGACCGTGGGCAGCGCTTCCCAAGCCGAGGAAAGCACGAACAGGTCCGCGCGGGACATGTAGGCGTAAGGGTTCTTGACGATCCCCGGCATGCAAACGCACGATTCCAGGCACAACTCCTTGACCAGACTTTCCAGAACGCGGTCGTTCGGCCCCTTCTCCGAGGACCATCAACCGGGCGTCGTGGTCCCGACGAACGATCTTCAAGGCGCGAAGCAAGGTCGGAAAGTCCTTTTCGGGCGCGAGCCGCCCCACGCCCAACAACAGCCTGGAAGCCACCCCCGCGCGCAGGCGCCGGCGCGCACACGGGCAACGCGAGCCACGGATGCTCGACGGGCTGCGCGCGAGCTCTTGCATGCGCGGGTGAATGACCGGGTTGTAGATCACGCGAACGCGCTGGCGGGCGACGCCGGCGACGCGGACCATGTCTTCGGCCACCCCATGCGAAACGCAGACGACGGCGCCGGCATGGCGGTAGAACCAGTTGACGCAAGACTTGAAAAGCGCGCCGCGAATGCCGGGCCAACGGCGGGCTTCGGCCCGCGAAGTGTGGACGGCCGGCACGATCGGCGTCCCCGTACACGACAGTCGGCCTGCGATCATCGCGGCAACACTCGCATAGTCAAGCGCCGAAATGACCACCGCCGGCCGCCGCTTGCGGATGTACGAAGCCAGTCGCGGAACGGCGCGTAGCGTACGCGGCGCGTCGAGGTCCACAACATGCACCCCCGCGGCCAGATCGGCGAGGAAATCGCCCTTCGCCCGCACCAGGACGACGTCGACCGAGTATCCCCGCTGCAGCAGACCGTTTGCCAGGAGCACCGACACACGCTCGGCGCCCGCCGCCTCGAGGTCCGGCAGGAAGAGGGCGATCCTACGCGGCATCGATGAACTCCAATGGTCCGCGGCCACCCCGGCGCAGGCCGGTCGGCCAGCGTCTTGCCGGCAGGGCGCGGGCGAGACCGACGCGGGTCCGAATCGCAAATTCCCCACTCACGCGCAGGTCCCATGTCGATTTCGAACACACAAACACACTCCGACGGCAGGATGTCTTTTCGGTACACGACAGCGGCGACGCGGCCGCTCGCCTCCACGATCGTCCGTTCGCGGCCGCCGCCGGTCACGTACAGCAGTCGTCGTGGCGGCAACTCCTCCGGGAACAAGCTGCGGTGGTTCCACGGGTCGAATATCTCCCAGGCATCCACGTGGATGATGGTGAAGCGGTCCCGTCTCCAAACAAAGCGGTCTCCCGGAGAATCGGCGGGGCCGACGCGCGTCCGTTCCGTGCAGGTATACCCCAGGTCCTGAAACGCCTTGTGGACCTGAGTGCAGCTTGCCCACTCGCTGGTGTAAACGAGCAAAGGAGTCTCCTCGTTCTCGCGCACACGGATGCCGTCTTTCATCGCGACAAAGGCCTCGAGAAGCGCTTGCTTGGCGGCGTGCAAGGCCAGTGGATGGAAGAGCAGCCCGCTGCAGAACCGCACGCGCTCGAGATTCGGCAGCGAGCCGCCCGGCCCGATCCCGACGGAGATCTTCGCAATCGGGCCGCGGTCCAGGTCCTTCTCCCACAGCCGCACGAGCGTCGGCCCGGCGGGCGGATACCAGGGTTTGGCGCGAAGCCCAACATTGATTCCCAGCGGGTATTGCACCACGAACAGCACGCCTGCCACGGCCGCCAGCGCGGTCCGCGCCGTTCGCCCCGCGGAGGCGATGCCGTCGAGCCCGGCCAGGGCAAGGCAAGCCAAGAGGCCCGTCAGATAATACAAAGGACTCAGCCGGATCTGGCTTGAATAGACCAGCAGAATGGGCCCCGTCCCGGCGGCAACCGCGGCGAGTGCTCTCCAATTTCTTTCTCGGCACAGGCGGACGCATCCCACGATCATGAGGAAGGCCGTGACGAGGGGAAAGAACGCCAGGCACGACGTGAAGGACTCGCTTTCAGCCAGTCGCATGACAAGGTTCTCGGCCGGCGCGGCCGCCGGTCCCCCGAGCACTTTGTGCGTCGTGTCGAGCACATACACGACGTCGAAGCCCGAAGCGTAGAGCCCGCCGCCGGCCACGGCCAGGGCGGCAGCGAAGAAGATGCCGGTCCGCACGAATGTCGTGCGGGCATCGCGGGCGATGAGCAGCGGCACGCTGGCCAGGCCGAGGAGGACCGCGTTGACGCGCGGCAGAACGGCCAGGCCCGCCAGGACGCCCGCGAGGGCCAAGCGCCACGGCGATAGCTTGTCCTCGCGGGCCAGAAGGCAGAATGACGCCATGCCCAGACAGCCCGCGAGCACGGTCCCGTTGGGATAACAGCCCCAGGTCACGGAGTCGGGAAAGAGAAGGAGGATCCCGGTCCCGCACAGCGGCGCCGACACGCGCACCAAACGGCTGACGAAACAGGCCATGAACAGCACGTTGAGGACGCCCGCCGCCAACGCGATCGCGCTGAACGCCAGGTACGTGTCGGCGCCCGTGGACCGTCGCGCGAAGATCAATGCCCAAAAGACGCCCGGCCGGGTTTCCCTGCCGTAATCGATGCGGGGGCCGTCCCAACCTTGCTCCAAGATCTGCCGGGCCCCACTGGCCATTCCGGTGCCGTCGCCTTTGAAAGGCCCCATCGGGAAGGCGCCGATCCCGAAATAGTAGGCCAGGCAAAGCGCTAAGACGAGCCACAACGCGCGTTCTCGCCACGCCGATCGTACGCTGCCAGCCACGGGACCTTCAGTCAATGCGGACCTCGGTTTCATCTTTTACATCTTTCATCGCACGGGGCGCCAAGCGACCAATCCTCGGGCAATCGCGAGTCGCTGCCGCAAGTCCGCCACCCGCTCGCGGCGCAAGAGGAACTTGATCAATCCGTAAGCCAGCATGGCGGGGACCTCGATGAATTGTACGATGCATCGATACGCGCACCCATGCCACCACCCGTAGCAGCGGTTGAAGAACTGCTGGTTGCTGAGGGCGGCGTTGACCGTCGTGCGCACCGCGGCGCTCCGCGCCTGGCGCCCTTCAGATGCATGATGCGGGCCTCCGCGACATACCAGATCTCGAAGCCCGATTGTCGAATACGGAAGCACAGATCAAGGTCCTCACCGCAGTGCAAGAAGGTCTCGCTGAACCCGCCCAGATTCTGCAGCAGTTCGCGGCGCGCGAGCAAGGCCGCCCCGCTGATCGCCTCCACGGGCTGCGTGCGGTCGTAATCATAGGGATGCGCGAGCTTCCGGCCCAAGCGCGGCCCGATAAGCGGCAGCGCATGCAGGCGCAGCGCGTCCATGCACAAGGCGGCGGACAATGACAGAAGCCGTCGGGCCGACGTGCGGTCCGGGGCCCCGTCGGGCCGACGCAGATTGGGCCCTACGGCGCCTGCCTGGGGATGATCGCGGAGGAAATCCAGCAGCTTCCGCAATGCGCCTTCCTCGACAACCGTGTCCGGGTTCAGGAGCAGCACATGCCTGCCGCGGGCCAACCCGATGGCCTGGTTGTTGCCACAGGCAAATCCGGGATTGTCCCGGTTGGCAATCGTGCAGACCCACGGGAAGCGGGTACGCAGCATATCGACGGTATGGTCCGCCGAGGCATTATCGACCACGATGGCTTCCAGCGACAAGGCGTTTGCCTCTCGGGCCAACGACTCCAGGCAATCGGCCAGCAGTTCGGCGACGTTCCAACTGACGATGATCACCGTGACGTTGACAAGGGCCTCCGCATTGCGGCGGGCGCCGTCATCCCGCATGTCGTTCTGGATCGCCGTCGTCATTCGACCGACGGCAAGGGTGAATACCGCCACACGAATTCCTCGATATTTTCGCTGCAAAGCAATGGCAGCGTTGGGGCCTTCTCCTGCAACCAGCGCTTCATTGCCGACCTCCCGTATCGGACCTGATCGTCTGCAGGACCGATTCGGCGATCCGGCGGGCCGAATCCTGGCCGAAGTACGCGCAGTGTTCGCGAACGAACCGCTCCGCGGCAGAGAGCAACCCCTGGCGATGCTGTTCGTCCAGCAGGATGCGATTGACTATCGTCGCCAGTTCGTCGGCACTGCTCGCGCACGGGCATCCCGCGCAATCGATCAACTCCTGGCCGTGTTCCAACGGTCCCCGGTCCGCTTCGAGCACGACGACCAGCCGCTTCTCGACGAGGGCATCGCCGCCAATCCCGCTGTCCCGCATTACAACGATGTCTGCCGCCGCCAACGACTCATCAAGTGTGGCGGCCGTATTGGCGAAGAACCGCACTCCAGGATAGCGAGCGGCGATCGGTCCATAGAATTTGAGCGTTTGCGACGGATGAAGCCGCACGAAAGCCGACGCCCCCTCGACCTTGCTCATGGCACGGCAGAAAGTCTCGGCCTCGGCGTAACATACCTCGTCCCGATAGGGCGCAGTGCCCAGCATGACCGCCGGTTGGTTGATATCGAGGCCGAACTTCGCCCGCGCCTCCCGCGGTGTCATCCGCAAGGTCCGCGTGATCCGAGGGCAGCCGCCAACCAAGATCCTCCGCGGATCTTCCCCCGCCTCGATGAACCGCTGGCGGTGCGTCTCGCTCCAGGCGAACAGCTTGTCCGCCAGGACCGGCACCATAGGGTTGGAGTGCTTGTCGGCCACGCCGTGGACCAATCCAAAGGTCGGGATGCCCAACGATCGGGCGACGAGGATGAGAGACGACCATAGGTGATTGCGATCGAACTCGGTGACGATGGCCGCCGGCCGGCAGTTCTTCAGAAAAGCGAAGCAGGCGGCGACATTTTGGCTGGCCAGGAGCGCTTCCAGCGATAATGCTGCCAAGGCGCCGTTCTGGAGCCCGAAGCGCCGGCATGCGCGACGCAGTTTGGTCTTCCACTGCGGCCAGCAGCGGCCAAAGTCTGCACGCCAGGCCTTCGCTTCGCAATGCATGACGGAGTTCCAAGCGATTCCCTGCACGCCGCTCGGCAGCAAAGGCAAGCTATCGTTCCGTTTGCAGAGCACGAGGCAGTTGTCCGCGCCTAGTTCGAAAAGCACGGGCATCACCAGGTCGATGAATCGCGAGCTGTTGTCCAGCCGTGTGACGAGTATCCTGCGCTGCGGCGCCGCCGACAACTGCGCGGGCGGCCGTATTGCGGCGCGACCAGTACTTGAGCCACCTTGCGCGATCCATCCAACATCGTCGCGCATTCCAGACGCCTTGCCCGCCGAGCACATTGATGATGATGAAATCCGCCAGGCTGGGACCGATGGGAATGCCGCGAAATCGCGGCTCGGAAAGGTCGGCCTCGATCGCGTGCAGTATCGCATAGTCGTAGGGCGCCGGCGCCGATTGCCGCTCTCTCGTCAAGCCTGGCTGGGACGTTACCACGGCGTTCCAGGCCCTTCCTGGGTCGCGCCGAGGTCTTCCGTTTCGGGTGGGACCGCGACAGGCCGGAATTGCCTGACGACCACGAAGAGGAAAAGGTACGCCATGAGTACGTGGACGATGCGGCCGACGAGCATCGCTTGCGGAAAGGCGGCCAAGGAAACCCCCGTACGCATGAACAAGACCAGGCACCCCAAATAGGCCGCCATGCCGCAGACGATCGCCGCGCAATAAAGCCCTTGACGGCGGACTACGTTGTACACGTTGTGGATCGGCAGGAAGCAACTCACCAAGGGCGGCAGAAGACTCCAGCGCATGGCGGGGACCGCTGCGACATAGTTCGGCACGACGAGCCGTGTCAGCGGCCCCGCCAAGAACCATCCCAAGACGATGAGAGGCGCCACGCCAGCCGCTGCCAGGAACATCGGTTTCACCGTCGGCCGCAAGAGTCCGCGGACCTGCCCCGTGCGGCCGAACTCCTGGGCCATGCGCGGATAGATCACTTGGGACACGGCAATGGGCACCAACTCGATCGTGCTGCCGGCGGTCACGACCATGCGATAAAGCCCCATCTGCGCCTGGCCCAGGTAGTTGAAGACGAGCGTTCCTTCCAGGGTGGTCCAGTACATGTAGAGCTCCCCGACGCCGAAGATCGGCAACCCGATCAGGCACAGGTGCTTCAAATGGCGAAGGCTCCATTGCGGTTTCACGCGGATCGGCCGCCAATAGTGCAACAGGACGAGCGGCACGACCGCGGCCAAAGTCGCGCGCAGACACAAACCCTGAAAGCCCAGCAGCCACACCAGGACGGCGAGCAGCAAGGCCAGAGAGTTCTGCAGGACGTTGGCCACGGAAAGCCGGGCGAAATCGTGCGCCGTTCGGTACGTCGCCTGGAGATACATGGTGCCGTAGAACAAGATCACCGCGGCGGCGGCGTGCGTCGCCCAACCCGACGCTCTTTCCAGTTGCCCGTGAACTTCGTACCAAGCGGCGACCCCGAGCAGGGCAAATCCGACCAGGCCGCCCAGGCCGATGAACCACGCCTGGGCGGCGGCGGCCAGTTCGTTCACGCGCACACGGTCGCCCTTGCCGACAAAGTAAGGCAACTCGCGATTGAGCCCGTTGAAAATGCCCAGTTGCAGGAACCTCGCGTAGCCCAGCACCAGACCGATGCCGTCGAACAGTCCCAGGGCCGCGGGCAACAACAGTCGCGCGACGATGACGCCGCCGGCCATGCGCAGCACGGTCGACAAGACGTTCCCGCCGGCCAGTGCGCTGACAAGATATGCCACCGACGGTTGCGAGGGCGAGCGGGCCGGCGCTGGCCGGCCTGCAACTGCCGTGTCGGATTCCAGGTGTCCTTCCGAAGTCATTTCAGCCGTGGAGCGATGAACATGGACCATCCGAACGCAAACGGTCCTTGATCCTGCGACCTATTCGTGAGATTGTTCCGGATTTCTTCCGCTGCCGTCTGCGCCCTTTGCAGCAACGAGGTAGATCTGGGCGCGCCATCGATAGACAGACCGCGAAAAAGGAAAAGGGCAAAGATCGAAGTCCCGCACCATGACGGCGCGGTCCCATGGAAAGCTGTCCGGCAGAAATCGAGCACGCGCTTGCGTCTCGTCCTCGCCTCCCAGTTCTTCCACACTGAGGAGAAACGAGCGCCCGCTCGCTCTCCTCGATAAACCAGTAGTTCATTGCCTCGGCTTCATTTTTCTTGCACCATGGTGGTTGGATCGGCAACACGTGGTTCTCCAAGGCCAGCATGTGCTGGTACGATCCGATCATGTAGCAACCCTTCGGGACCACCGCATTCAGTGATTGTGACGCGTCGCGAAGCGTGAATGTGGCCGAAGCGTACCAGATTCCGTCCAACGCGAGATTCACGGCGAAAAAGACGGTCACCACGGACCACGTCACCAGTTGTGGCTTCTTGGACAGGCAGTATCCGGCCGATCCTGCCACGCAGAGCGCCGTCGCAAGCAGGAACAGCACTCGCGGCAGCGGCGCGTCGATCCAGCGGAGCCAGCGACCATCGAGGTCCTGCATCCCTTGGAACACGTAGCGCGACCAGACGTATCCGATGCAGACAACCAGCAGCAACCGCCAGACGAGCGCCAGGTTGCCCGGGCCGCACGTCCAGGACCGGCCTGCTGCAAGCGAGAACTGAGTGGTCCGCATCACCGCGGATGCGGCCAGGACCGTGCATGGCGCCAGGAACATGATGAACCGTCGTTCGGGATGAAACGGGGCGAGCAGGACCATCGGCATGGTCCCAAGAAACCGAGCATGCCCAGTAGAACTCGGGCATCGAGATTTCCGCTACTACGGTGCGGAATCCTCGCTGGAGCGAGCGGCGCAATCCCCACGAACCAAAGAAAGACCAGCATCATGATCGGCGCCGCGCTTATGCCGGAGAACGGCAGACTGAAGAACGAATGTGGAATCTGGCGAAAATATTCCCATAGGCTCGAGTAGCTTCCGGAGTCGATGTTGGACTTGCCTATCGTTCTCATGAAGAACTGAACGTGATGATAGTTCGGCACGAAGTATCCCAGCGTCACGATTGCGGCCAGGGCAGCCCCGGCGGCCAGGAAGTATGCTAACCGCGGTCGGTTCTACCTCCTTGCGGACAAAACAACTCAGCATGACAAAAAGCAGGACCGCGGGCAAACAGTAGATCGCGGTGAGTTTCGTAAGCACGGCGGCCACAAAGGAAGCCCCGGCTAGCGCCATCCACCAGCGGCTGCCGCTCTTGCCGAGTTCCCAGAAGAACATGACGCCGGTCAGGAAACACATTTCCGGGACCGTCGGCACCCCGCATCTTGCATTCATCAGCGTGGCATGCATTGTCCCCAGGAGCAAGACGGTCAACATCGCTCCCTTCGTGGAGAAGGACCGCTTCATGACCACGTACGTCATGAGCAGAACAAGCCACAAGCTCACCAGCGGCCAGAGCCTTGCCGTGAGCACGCTAACGCCGAGACTTGCGAAGACTCCCCATTGAACCAGCGTGAACAAGGGCGTTGCCACAAGGCCCTGGTTGAAATCGTCCGGGGCAAAGGCGCGCAAAGAGCACTTTGCAGCGCGGGCTGTGGTTCCAGAAGCCCTCGTCCAGGAAATCCCAGTGTTTCAGCGGCGAGGGATCACATGCCAAGTTCGTCGCTTGGAATAGGAACAAACCCAAGAAGAGCAGGGCGGGGCCGACAAAACGCGCGGAGCTTGCGGTCACCCGCGCCGGGGTCCCCGGGGACATGCGCTCGGTTGTCAATTTCGTGACGTCAACCGGTTCCACTTGCCAGGCTCCCGTTTGCGCGGCCATGAGGCGCTATCCTGTTGGGCCCGACCGCCGATCGCGAATACCTGCGAGGACCTTCTCGCGTTGCGCATCCGTAATCCCCACCGAACAGGGAAGGCTCAGGGCGTCCCGGTACAGGCGATCGGCCACGGGACAACTCCGCCGCGGGCCGATGTTCGGCATAAGCGCGACTCGCATGCATGGGCTGCCAGAGGGGACGGGTCTTAATTCGCTCGGCGGCCAGCCGCCGCAAGCAATTCCCGGCTGTCCATGCCGAAGGCGGCCGCGTCGACAAGCACGGTGTACATCCAAAACGTGCTTTTCGCCCAGTCGCCTCCGGCATGGGCGTTATCCCCGGCACCTGCCGAAACTTCTCGCCGTAGTCGGCCGCGTCGCCGCTTGGCTGCCACGTATTCTTCCAACTTCTCCATCTGGGCCACGCCGATCGCGGCCAGCACGTTCGTAAGCCGATAGTTGTAGCCGATCTCGTGGTGCATGTATTCCAGGGGATCATCCTTGGCCTGGGTGGTCAGGTACTTCGCCTTGTCGGCCCACTCTTCACGGTCGGTGGCGATCATCCCGCCGCCGCCCGTGGTGATCAGCTTGTTGCCGTTGAAGCTGAAACAGGCGATGTCGCCCAGGCTGCCGACGGCCCGCTCCCGGTAATGGGCCCCCAGGCCCTCGGTGGCATCCTCGATCACGGGGAGATCGAACTTGCGGGCCAGTTCCACGATCGGCTGCATGTCCACGGGGTGGCCCAGCAAGTGGACCGGCAGGACCGCGCGGACCGGCCGTCCGGTCTCGCGGTCCCGCAACACCTTGCCGGACCATCGGCACCGGCCGCCGGAGAAAATCGGCCACCTGCTGCGGGTCCATCTGCCAGTAGTGCGGGTCTGCATCGATGAAGACGGGCCAAATGCCCAGATAACGGACCGCATTTGCAGGGGCAATGAACGTCAGGTCGGAGACGAGCACCTCGTCACCGGACTGCACCCCGGCGACCCGCAGGGCCACGTGCAAAGCGGCCGTGCCGTTGACGACGGCCACCGCCCGCCGACAACCGACGCACTGGGCCAAGGCGCTCGAACCGATCGACGTAGGCCCCGACCGACGACACCCAACCGGTATCGAGACATTCGCGAACGTATTGCCACTCGTTGCCGCGGATCTCGGGCACGCTCAGCGGCACGACGTCGTCCGGCAACCCAGGGTACTGGGTGCCCCGGTTGCCAGACTCAAACGGCGTAGACATCAGGACTGCTCTTCCGGGGCTGCCGGCGAATCCATGCGATCGTATCCCGTAATCCGTCTTCCAGGCTGACTTTCGGTTCCCAGGCCAACAAGCGGCGGGCGAGGGAATTGTCGGCCAGCAGGCGGTCCACCTCGCTCAGGACGGGGCGCATCCGCTCCTCTTCGCTCTCGATCCTGACGCGCATGCCCACCAGGTCGGCGATCAGAAGGGCCAACTGGCCGATGCCGATCTCCCGACCCGAGCCGAAGTTGATCGTCTGTCCCACGGCGGCGTCGCACTCGGCCGCCGCGACAAACCCCTCGACCGTGTTCGCGACGTAGTTCATGTCGCGCGTCGGCGCGAGATTGCCCAATCGCACGACCTCCTTGCCGGCCAGGCATTGTGCGATGATCGTGGGGACCACGGCGCGGGCCGACTGTCGCGGGCCAAAGGTATTGAAAGGGCGGACAGTGACGACGGGCACCCCGAACGAGCAATAGAAGGCCTCGACCATCTTGTCTGCGCCGATCTTGCTGGCCGAATAGGGCGATTGGCCTTGGAGCGGGTGCTTTTCATCGATGGGAACATAGCGCGCCGTGCCGTAGACCTCGCTCGTGGAGGTATGCACGACTCGCGCCGTGCCTAGGTCGCGTGCCGCCTGGAGCACGTGGAGCGTGCCTTGCACGTTCGTGCGAACGTAGGAAAGCGGAGCACGATAGG
>CAWEHT010000036.1:0-7304 GCA_963808455.1 uncultured Chloroflexia bacterium
ACCCCGCGCTCAAGGCCGGGGCGCTGTCCTATGTCCTCAAGAGCATCGCGCCGGACGAGTTGGCCCAGGCCGTCCGGCGGGCCGCCCAGGGGGGGGCCACCTTGCATCCGCGCGTGGCGGCGCGAGTCGTCGAGGAGATGCGTGGCGAAAACGCCCGCGCCTCGAGCCCCTTTCAGGATCTCAGCGATCGCGAACTCGACGTCCTTCGCCTGATCGCCAACGGCCTCTCCAACTCGGACATCGCCGGCCGCCTCGGTCTGAGCGAGAAGACCGTGAAAGGACACGTCAGCAACATCCTCGGCAAGCTCTATCTCACCGATCGCACGCAGGCAGCCGTGTATGCCTGGCAGCACGGCTTCGTGCGACGGGACTGAAGGCGCACGGGACGCGAGCCACGCCGGTGCTGCGCAGGGCCAACTGCGTAGAATGCGCCTTCAGCTCCTAATGCATAAACAGGGAGCCCTGTCGGTGCCACGGCGACGGATTCTCCCCCTGCAGGGACTTCGTCGCCAGCGGCTCGCCGCGGCGGAGGCTGGCTTGGGCACCCGCTTCTTCTTCTAAGAAACTCCTGATACGGATTCTCCCCCTGCGGGGACTTCGTCGCTGTGGCGCGTCGTTGACAGGCCTTGTGGGCACGGCCGCTACCACCATGCCGAATTTCCCTGCGACGGCCCTCAGCGTGCCCATTCCTGCCCGGCCCGCAGGCGACCCAGCGCACGCGCCTGGCGGTCGACCGCCCCCAAAATGGCTGCCGACGCCACCCCCAGGCGCGGCTGCCAGCAAGAGGATCCAGGTCAGCGGCATCCCAAGCGCCAGCAACCCCACCCCGACGAACGGCCCGACCATGCCGCGTGCCCCGATCACCGTATAGTTGAGCGCCGTGTACTCTGCAACGCGCTGCGGGTCGGCGAGGTGGATGGCCGCGCTGATGAACCCCAGGTCGATCGCCGACATGCTGATGCCGTATGCTACAAAAGAGGGTGCCAGCATCCAGCCGCTGCCGGCCCACACGTAAGGCAGGATGGTCATCATGTTGACGGCGAATGCGATCTGAAGGCAACGAACCGGGCCCCACCGATCGATGCGGCGTCCCCAGAAGAAATAGAAGGCTACCCGGATCAGCCCGTAGAGCAAGTTGAGCCAACCCAGATCTTCGTACGACAGGTGCAGCCGGTTGGCCTGCACCAGCGGGTATAGGGGATAAGGGATCAGCGCGCTCAGCCCATATACGGTCAGCCCGACCATATAGAGCGTGAAGCGCCGGTCACCGCGGAGGATCTCCCCCGCGTAGCCCAGCGAGCGCGTGCAGCGCACCGGCAACGCGCTTTCATCCACACGCAGCCGCCAGAAGAGAGCCGCGCCAATCAACCCGGCCCCCCCTGCCAGAAGAAAGACCAACCGGTATCCTGCGTGGTCGAGGAGCCAGCCCGCCAGCGGTGTGAGGATCAAGATGGGCAGTATGGTGCCGAGCCGCACCATGGCCAACACCTTGCCCCTATCCGCCGACGGATAGATGCTTTGGATGATCGCGCTGTACGCCGGCAGCGGCAACTGGTCACCCAGCCAGAACAGAGCGGCCAGCACCAGCAGCGTGATATCCTTGCTGACCAGCGCCATGGCCGCGAACATCAACCGCGAGACGATCCAACTCGCCGCCACCACCCGTTTGACGCGGCCAGGGCGGGTCAGGAACAGACAGAAGGATGCGAGGATGTTGCCCAGGTACGAGGATGCCGTGAGGATGGCCAGCATGGCCGCCGAGCTCCCCAGGCGGACCAACACCAGCGGCAAGAACCCGACGACAGCGGTCAGCACACCGTACGCCAGCTGAGAAGACAGCTCCACTCGCATGTTGTAGCGAACATTGTCGCTGACGGGGCCGACGACCGCGTTCTCGATTCGCATCCAGAGTAATTGCGCGATGTCCAAGGGGTCACCTGTGCAGGCAGGCTCGAAAGTCAACCTGGGAACCGTACATCCGAAGATCGGGCCTGTCAAGGACACGAGCACGCCGGCCCTTGTTGGTGAGGCCCGGGCCGCCTCTGGATGCGGTGCGAAATCGCGACTTCTGCCCCAATGGAGATCTTGACATAGCTTGTGTGCTGTTGTAGTATGAAACCAGTCGAAAGCAAACGAAAGTTGCGCACCGGCAGGGATAGGAAGGCACATGACGCCAGCCATCACCGGAGAGTTCTTCCTCGAGGAACGCCGCCAGCGGATCCTTCAGCAGCTACACCGGCGCGGCCGCGTCAGCGTCGCCGAGCTGAGCCAGAGCTTCGGTGTCTCCGAGGTCACGATCCGCACGGACCTGCAGGCCCTGGCGGCCCGAAACCTGGTTGTCCGGACCCATGGTGGGGCACTGCGAGCGCCCGAAACGCCCTCGATCCCTTCCCTGGCCACCCGCCGGCAACAGCAGGTGGCCGAAAAGCAACGCATTGGCCAGAAGGCCGCCGCGCTCGTGGCCGATGGCGATGCCGTTATCCTCGACAGCAGCAGCACCACCCTGGCGATCGCCCAGCGCCTGAGGACCCGCCGTGACCTCACCGTCATCACCAACAGCCTCGCCATCGCCCAGGAGTTCCTGGATGCCGCAGGTGTCACGGTGGTGATGCCTGGCGGATCGCTGCGCCGCGAGACGGCCTCCCTGGTCGGCGGCGATGGCGTCGAGTTCCTGCAGAAGTATCACGTCCAAAAGGGATTTTTTGGCGCCCATGGGCTGACCCTGGCGGAAGGGCTGACCGATGTCAGCCCGCTCGAGGCAGAGGTCAAACGCCCTCTGGTCGCCCTCTGCCGCGAGGTGAACGCCGTGCTGGACGCCACAAAATGGGGCCGGGTGGGGCTGGCATCTTTCGCCGGCATTGATCAGGTGGTGCGCGTGATCACCGACGATCAGGCGCCGGGCCGCCAGGTAGAGGAGGTCCGGGCGCGTGGCATCGAAGTGGTCCTGGTGTGACCGATCTGACAAGGGGAAAGAGGTGAGATTGGACCGGCTTCGATCCCTTTCCCCATCTCGATGGAGGAATCAGCACATGGAACCGGCAGCAGCTGTGGAGGATATCTCGGCACTGGTCGAGGATCAGGCGCTCAGCAGGGCTGACCTGATCGATTATCTGCGCCAGATCCTGGAGATTCGTGCCCTGGAAGACAACATCGCGCAACTTCTAGGCAAAGCGGTGCTCAAAGGCGCTTCTCACCTTTATGCGGGCCAGGAGGCGGTGGCGGTCGGCGCCATCGCGGCCTTGCGCGACGATGATTTTATCACCAGCACGCATCGTGGGCACGGCCACGCGCACGCGCACGGCGACCGCGTTGCCAAGACCCCGGAGGCCAAGCAGGAGCACTACAACAAGATGATGGCGGAGGTGCTCGGCAAGTCGGGCGGCTACTGCAAGGGCAAGGGCGGCTCGATGCACATCGCCGATGTGCTCCATGGCAACCTGGGCGCGACCGGCATCGTGGGGGGCAACATCCCCGTGGCCGTGGGCGCTGCCCTGGCCCAGAAGCTGCAAGGCACGGATCGGGTGGTACTCTGTTTCTTCGGCGATGGGGCTTCCAACACTGGAAACTTCCATGAGGCGCTGAACATGGCAAGCCTGTGGGACCTGCCGGTGGTCTTCGTAGTGGAGAACAACCTGTATGCCATGTCGGTGCCCTGGGCCAAAGCCAGCAAGCTTCCCGACATCGCAACGCGGGCGAGCGCCTACGGCATACCCGGTGAGGTAGTCGACGGGATGGATGCCCTGGCCGTGCGCGGTGCTGTCGCCACGGCCGTGGCGTGTGCACGGCGCGGCGAAGGCCCGTCGCTGATCGAGTGCAAGACCTACCGCTGGTATGGGCATTCACACTCGGACCCGCGTGCCTACCGCACGCGTGATGAGGAAAAGGGATGGAAACAGCGCGATCCCGTGGGCGTCATGCGCCGGCACCTGGAGGGGTTGGGCTGGCTCAATGACGCGGGCTTCGAAGCGCTCGATGAGGAGGTGCAGGCGAAGCTCGCGGGGGCCATGGCCTATGCCTCGTCCTCGCCGGAGCCTGATCCAGGCGAGCTGGAAACCGACCTCTTTGCGCCATCGAGGACCACCGCGGCCGATCTCGAAAGGGAACGCTGGCTGCGTGAGCGCGTGCGCGGCGAGCCGGGCATGCGCCAGATCTCCTACGCGCAGGCGTTGGTCGAGGCGATGCGCGAGGAGATGTTGCGCGACCCTCACGTGATCGTCTTCGGCGAGGATGTTGGGCTATATGGCGGGGCCTACGGCGCCACCCGCGGCCTGTACCAGGAATTTGGCGAGGCGCGTGTCATCGACACGCCCATCTCCGAGGCCACCATCGCGGGCGCGGCCGTCGGCGCGGCCATGGTCGGCATGCGCCCCGTTGCCGAGATCATGTACGTTGACTTCACGCCGCTGTCCATGGACCAGCTGGCCAATCAAGGCGCCAAAAACCGCTACATGTTCGGCGGCAAGACCACCGTGCCGATGGTGCTGCGCACCGAGGGGGGGCAGGCAGGGCCATCGCTGCCCATCACTCCCAGAGCCTGGAATCGCTGTGGACCCACTTCCCCGGCATCTACGTCGTGATGCCCTCAACGCCCTATGACGCCAAGGGCCTACTGAAGGCGGCGATCCGCGACGACAATCCGGTGATGTTCATCGAGCACAAGATGCTCTACAAGGAGAAGGGGCCCGTGCCGGAGGAGGACTACGTCATCCCGCTCGGCGTGGCCGACGTGAAGCGCCCCGGGCAGGACGTGACGCTGGTAACCTATTCCCGCATGGTGTTCAGGGCGCTGGAAGCCGCCGGCATTCTTGCGCGTGAGGGCATAGACGTCGAAGTCATCGACCTGCGCAGCCTCAAGCCGCTCGACCTCGACACGATCGTCGACATCGGTCAAGAAGACCGGCCGCTTTGTCGGCGTCACCGAAGCCTATGAGAACACCTCCTTCATCAACGAGGTGATGGCGCAGGTCAGCGATGCCGCTTTCGACTGGCTGGACGCGCCCATGTTACGGGTGGCCGCGCGCAACGTTCCGGTGCCGCGCGCCGAGGTGCTGGAGGACGCCATGATCCCGAATGTCGACCGCATCCTGGCAGCCTGCCGGAAGGTGGTGAGCTGATGGGCGAGCCGGTATTCGTCCCGAAGCTCGGCCAGACCGTGGAAGAGGTGACCCTGGGTAAGTGGTTGGTGCCGGATGGCACGAAGGTCGAACGCGGCCAGGAGATCCTCGAAGTGGAGACCGACAAGGCCGTCTTTACCGTCGAGGCCCCGGCACGCGGCTATCTGCACATCGACCTGCAGTTTGCGGAGCACGCCGTGGTGCCGGTGCTGGCGGTGGTCGGCATCATCGGCGGGCAACATGAGGGCTTTGGCACCGCCGCGGCAGCCTTGGCCCAGTCGCTGCCCAATCAGAATGTGGCGGACGCACCAGAAGTCCCCGTGGCCGAGGCCACGGACCGCGAGCACATCTTTGCTTCCCCGCGCGCCGCAGGCTGGCCCGCGAAAAGGGACGTGGACCTGGCCAGAGTCAAGGCATCGGGCGCCGGCGGCGCTCGCATCGTCGAGAGCGATGTGATCGCCTACTTGGGTCAGGTCCCCAGGGCCACCCCGGTGGCCCAGCGTGTGGCAGTCGAGGCGGGCCTGGACTTACGCCAGGTGCCGGGCAGCGGGCTGCGCGGCACGATCACCCGCGGGGACGTAGAGCGCGCAAGGGGAGCAACGCCCGCGCCCGCGATGACCCTGTCCGAGGAAAGGGCGCGGGATGCCATGCCTGAAATAGTGGGCATGCCGCCTGTGGAGGCCGATGTGCTCGAGCGTGTGCCGCTGGCTGGCGTGCGCAAGGTCATTGCTGAGCGCATGGCCGCCAGTGCGCACACGACCGCCCGTGTGACGCTCGTGACAGAGGCCGACGCCACAGAGTTGGTAGTAATTCGTGAGAGGCTCAAGGCTGCGCTGGCAGGAAGCTGGGGCTTTGCGCCGGGCTACAACGACATGCTGGCCAGGATCGTGGCCGTTTCCCTTCACAAGCACCCGTATATGAATGCCCGCATCACGGGTGAGGCAATCGAGCGTCTGGCTCACGTCAATCTCGGCATGGCCGTCGACACTGAGCGTGGGCTGTTGGTGCCCGTGATCCGCGACGCCGATCGCAAGCCGGTGCATCAATTTGCCGTCGAGTTCCGCGCCCTGGTCGAGCGTGCCGTGCTGGGCGGTCATTGCCCGACGATCTCTCCGGCGGCACCTTCACCATCACCAACCTGGGTATGTACGACATCGATGCGTTCACACCGGTTATCAACCTGCCTGAAGCGGCTATCCTGGGCGTCGGACGGATCGTGGATAAAGTCGTGCCTTACCTGGGCCAGACTGCAGTGCGAAAGCGGCTTACCCTGAGCCTGGTCTTCGACCACCGCCTTGTCGATGGGGCGCCGGCCGCGCGCTTCCTGCAAGACGTTAAACGCATGGTGGAGGAACCGTATCTGCTGCTGGTCGAGTGACGGGGCGCGGGACCGCGCCCTGTCACTGCCAGCCTACGCGGCCAGCGGCTCGCGTGGCCCGAACGGCAGGCCCATCGCACCCGTATAGCGCGAAGTAGGGCGAATCAGCCGGTTGTCGGAATACTGCTCCATGATATGGGCGATCCAGCCGGCGGTGCGAGCAGCCGCAAAGACGGCCGTAAAGTACTCGGGTGGGATCCGAGCGCCGTGTTGTACCGTGTGTGCCCGCAGTGGTGAGCTTGAGTCCCACCTGGGTCATGAACAAGCTGTTGGTGGAGGACAGCGTTATGAACCCGGACGCAGGTGCCACAAATGTCCACCATACGGATCTGCCGGAGGTTGTAATTCCGGAATAATTGCCGATGGACGATTCTCCAGACTCTGCCGTGAGTCAAAGTTGTTGCCGACAAGGGCGGTCCGTCATAACAATGTTCGTGACGATGCCATTAGACAGAGGAATCAGGCTGTAATTGGTTTGAAAAGCGAAAGAAGTGGCATTGGTAAAATTATCATTGGTTGGCGATGAAACCAGGCACATATCCAGATTGAACAAGCCGTAGCCTTGGATCTGATGTGGTGCCATCAACGTCCAGCATATAGGAATTGCCCGCACTAATATAACTGGTGAACAGCCCCGTTCCATTGTGGGCAATCCCGGAAAACATACCAGTGGAATCCTCTGCCGGCGGAATACAACCTTAAGCCGGTTTGTGAGATAAACGTGCTGTTGGTGGTGGAAACGGTGATGTAGCCCGACTGTTCGGGCACAAAGGAGAACCACACGGTTCGATTTGCTGTGTTCAGCAGCATAG
>CAWEHT010000037.1:0-5011 GCA_963808455.1 uncultured Chloroflexia bacterium
CGGGTACCGAAAAACTATATGCCGACTGGAGCGGCCAGGGCTACCGGGTGATCGGGGTAGCTACAAAGACGGTTATATCGAGCGAGCCGGCCTACACAAGGGATGACGAGAAGGAGATGACCTTCGCCGGCTCGCTGCTCTTCATGGATCCTCCCAAGCCGGGTGTCGGCACGGTGCTGGCGGACCTGGGCAAGATGGGCGTTCAGGTCAAGATCATCACCGGCGACAACCAGCTGGTGGCGCAGCACGCCGCCCAGTGCGTCGGGCTGCCGGTCAAAGGCGTGGTTACAGGCTCCCAATTGACGGCCTTGACGGATGAGGCATTGTGTCACCTGGCAGACCGGGCCAACCTGTTCGCCGAGGTCGATCCGAACCAGAAAGAGCGCATCATCCTGGCCCTGAGGAAGTCGGGTCGCGTCGTCGGCTACATGGGCGACGGGATCAACGACGCGCCGGCCCTGCACTCCGCCGACGTCGGAGTCTCGGTGGACACCGCCGTGGATGTCGCCAAAGAGGCGGCCGATTTCGTGCTGCTCAAACAGGACCTGGCCGTGTTGCGCCAGGGCATCGCCGAAGGCCGGCGCACCTTCGGCAACACGCTGAAATACGTGTACATGGCCACCAGCGCCAACTACGGCACCATGTTCAGCATGGCCGGTGCGTCGCTGTTCCTGCCATTCCTGCCCATGTTGCCCACGCAGATCCTGCTGATCAACTTCCTGACCGACCTGCCAGAGATGACCATCGCCGGCGACAACGTGGACCAGGTCTACATCGAGAAGCCGCACCGCATGGACATCAGCTTCATCCGCCGCTTCATGCTGATCTTCGGCCCGTTGAGCTCCGTCTTCGACTACCTGACGTTCGGCCTGCTCTACCTCACCCTGCGCGTCAGCCCGGAACTGTTCCACACGGGGTGGTTTGTCGAGTCGGTGCTTTCCGTCATTGTGGTCATGTTCGTCCTGCGCACCCGGCTGCCGCTCCTGCGCAGCCTGCCCAGCAGGGCCATGCTGGCCGTCGCCGCGGCGGTGGCCGTCGTCACGGTGTTGCTGCCCTACACACCCGTAGCAGGGGTATTGGGCTTCGTGCCGTTGCCGCCGGTCGTGCTGGCCGGCGTGGCCGTGATCGTCGTCCTCTACGTCCTCTCCGCGGAGTTCGGCAAGCGCCTCTTCTACCGCGCCGAGGATCGGCGGCAGCAGAAATAGGTTCACGGGTTAGTGATTTGAATTGGCCCGTGCAGTGGCAGCGGCGCGGGCCGCCAGATACGACTTTTGTCGTAAGCGAACGATGGGAAGACCAAACAACACCCAGATGAGGCGGCCTGTAAAGGCCGTCTTTTCGTTGAGAAGGAATGCATCCATTTCGACGATGGCACCAGAAAACGGCGGCGTTATGCTGCAGAGTGATGAACAAGCGGGGGCGGAGAGGTACCTGGATGAAGTGGCCAAGCCTCTCGTAAAATCCGGCTTGCGCGTCAAGGCACGCTCGTGCCTGGGATCTCCCGCCAAGACAATCCTGCAGGAAGCCAGAGCCTCGGGCGCCGCTCTGGTTACGATGGCAACCCAAGGTCGCACGGGCATGCGCGAAGTGATCATGGGCAGTGTGGCACATGAAGTATTGCGGCGGGACTCGCGACGGCTCCTGCTGGTGCGGCCGGACGAGAACACGGTTGGCTGGCGCGCGCTCGTGACGAGGTTGCCGAAGTCTAGTCTGTGGAGGCAGTTATGTACCGTACAATTCTGGTGCCGCTTGACGGCTCTGAGCTAGCCGAGAAGGCCCTGCCAATCGCCACTGCCCTGGCCGAAGCCTCGGGCGCGCGGCTCATCCTCGTGCGTGCCGCCTGGGCACACGTACTGGCGGGCATGGACCCGACCGACGCGCAGGTCGCGGCCGTCCGTGAGGCCGAAGCTTATCTGTCCGGCGTGACCGGCCGCGTGGCAACCCTCAGATGTGCGCGCTGAAGCACGCACGCCTTATGACAACGCGGCCGATGGGATCCTCATGGAGGTCAACGACAGCGATGCCGATCTGGTCGTGATGTGCACGCATGGGCGCTCCGGGTTGAGGCGCTTGCTCTACGGATCGGTGGCCGAAGGGGTCATCCGCTGCAGCCGTGCGCCGGTTCTGCTGGTCCGCCCAACAGGTGCCGAAGCGCCGCTAAGCGGAGACAAAGCGGGGCAAACAAAGTTACTGGTGCTGCTGGATGGCTCGGCTCGTGCCGAAGCTATCTTGCCCGCCACGATCGACCTGGCCGAAGCCACAAAGGGCGAGTTGGTATTGCTGCATGTTGAGGACCCGTCAAACCCAGACCCATCGTCGGTTCAGTCCGTGCCGGAACCCACGGGAAAAGAGCCGGTGGTGCGCCTCAAGACCTATTTTGCTGGCGTCGAAGAGCGTCTGCGCCGCGCAGGGCTACCGGCAAGGACAGAGGTTCGCTTCGGTTCACCGGCCGACGCTATCCTGGCAGCGGAGAGATTCAGCGGCGTTCGACTGGTCGCCATGGCCACTCACGGACGGTCCGATCTGCTCGAGCCGATCACGGGAAGCGTGGCGCGCGAGGTGATCCTGCAGGGCGCCGTGCCGGTCTTGCTGGCACGTCCGGCTACGCTTCGGGACGATGCCAAGCTATCATCCAGCACGGACGGCAAATGGATCGAAGCCTCAGGCAACGCGGCCCGGCCCGTGGAGAGGGCAGCCTGAGCAAGGCCCCATTGACGCCCCGAGGAGATCAAGCCTGACCTATGACTGCAAAGCAGAAGGCTGGATCGATCGAAGCGGACAATACCCCGCCGGAGCACCAGAGCGTGGGCACCGTATGGCCGCTTGAAGCACGCATGCGGGATGCGCTATTTGACTTTTTTCAGCCCTTAGGTGCGCTCACAGCCCGGGCCGGCCCCAGCAAAGGCACAACGGGCCCCATATTGGCGAGTCTCGGCTCACCGACCAGCACGGCACCTGCGGGTGGCGACCGCGGCCAGCCCACGGCGGCCCAGTTCTGTGTCGCGGCACTACGCCAGCAGATTGCCGACATCGAGATGGCGTTGGCGCCTGGCGGTAACTGGGAGGCGCAGCTTCACGATGTCTGGCATCGCATCGATGAGCTGAGAATGGAGCGCACCAGCGCAGAGCGCCACCTGGCGGAGCTGCGGCGGATCCTCGAACAGGTCCAGGCCGGCAGCGAAGCCACAGAGCACTGTGCGCACGACGGCGCTTGCGGTGCCCACCAAGAGTAAACCAGCCACCCGGTAAGGGGGCGCCTTACCATGTACAGGACGATTCCGGTGCCACTGGACGGCACGAAACGCGCCGGGGCGGTACTACTTCATCTGGAAGATCTGGCGCTGTGCTACCATGCCAGGGTGATCTTTCTGCAGGTGCTCGAGCTGCGACCGTCGCGATCAGCCCGGAGGACTCCTGTCCCGCTATCGACACCCGGAAGTTCGAGGTTCATACCCAACGGGCGGAAAATTACCTGGCCGCACGTCGGGGCGAGTTTCGGGAGAAGGGCATCGGGGCCGAGTCGCATGTCGTTTACGGCCCCTTAGTCGAGAGCATAATTCGCGCCGCGGAACGGCAGGAGACTGACCGGATCGCTCCGGCCTGCGATGGCCGCAGGGGCCTGTAGCCGCCGGCGTCGTGCGGTACGCAGACTGCCGGCCGTTGCTTGTTCGTTCCACACGGCGGTGGTGAAGGCTCTGACAGGCCACCAGAGACAAGGAGAGAACCATGACTAATACTGACCCGGTGACCGGCGATGACACACACGACGGGACGGTGGCTGGCGCCGCCGCCGTCGATACTCTGATCGGGGCCTTGGGCAGTTCCGACCGCGATGAGCGGCAGGACGCCCGCAATGCGTTGGTGGCCCTCGCTCAGCGCGCTGTGCCTGGTCTGCTAACGGCGTTGATGGACGTAAGTGGTGAAACCCGCTGGGAAGCGGCGAGAGCCTTGCGCGAGATCGGCGACCCCGTCACCGCGCCTGCACTTGTTCGAGCGTTGGAGGATGCGAACTTCGATATCCGTTGGATTGCCGCCGAGGGGCTTATCGGCCTGGGCCAGGATGCCCTGAATCCCTTGCTGCAGGCACTGGTGCGGTGTCCTTCCTCCCGGTGGCTGCAAAAAGGCGCGCATCACGTTCTCGAGGCTCTCAACCAGCAGGGCGTGCTGCGAGAAACAGTGCAGCCGGTGCTCGCCGCGCTGGAGGCGGCCGAACCCGCCACGGCGGTGCCGCCCGCTGCAAAAAGCGCACTATTGGCGCTTGGCGGTGCAACCACGTCAATCTGAATCCACTCACGCTTGAGTTGGCGCGCACGGTAGTCAGGCAAGCGGAGAACGTCCATGAATTCCCATGCACGATCTCTTACCTGGTCTGCGGTTTCATCGCCAGTTGTGAAGGGACCCTCTAGCCTGAGGACACCCGTGAAATCAGCTGTAGACAGGCCGGTGATCGCCATCCAGGCCGGATTCCGGAACGTGCGAACCGTGATTGTAGTATAATGGATGGGACTGCTAGAATCCGCAGTCCGCTCGACGCCGCCGAATTCTACATGCCTCTATTGACAGGATCAGCAGCGTAACGAGCGGGAAGAGGCATCCGAGCCATGGCATATAGTTTCACCGAGCTTGTGGAAATCCCGCGCCTGCCGCGAAATGATGACTTCGCTGCATCAGGCCACAGGACTGGCAATCTCGCTTGCGGATGCTGATACTAACCTTCTGCTCAACGTCGGATGGCAAGACATCTGCTGCAAGTTCCATCGGGCCTGCCCTCGGAGCGAAGAGCGATGCCGGCAAAGTGACCGCTGCATAGCCGCGCACCCTGGTGAACAGTCCATTGGCTACGTGTGCCCGAATGGACTGCAGGTCTACGCGATCCCCATCATCATCGACGGCCAGCATCTGGCGACGCTGTTCGTGGGCCAGCTATTTCATGAGCCACCTGACGAGGCGTTGTTTCTGCGCCAGGCGCAGGAGTTCGGGTTCGATCCGGCAGCCTACGTAGAGAGAGAAG
>CAWEHT010000038.1:0-11158 GCA_963808455.1 uncultured Chloroflexia bacterium
CTCAACCGCCTAACAAGTAAGCACGCACCTTAACATAACAAGAAACTGCTGGTACAAAGGCTTGTGAGGCAATAAATCACATGGCTATCCAACAGTTTCGCGATGCAGTATACCAAAGCCTGACCCAACGCGCCGCAGCACTTATGGATTTGCTGGACGCACTCACAGGCGCTGGACACGTCGACTCGCCGGTGGCTTTGAGCGAAGAACCACCCTTTCGGCGAGAGTTCAGCTCTGTGTACGATGCGCTTGAGAACGGCGAGATTGACGCCGCAGCGTTGGCCAAAGTATTGGGCGCACAGCAGCCGGTGGACGGCGAGACCGTAGCCGGGCGTGAAATTTACGCCATTGACGCCACACCCAACCACGGATAGAGGCCGAGACCTTGCCGGATCGCAGCTGGCTGAAAAGCGAGAAAGATGAACCGGCCCGTCCGGGTCTCAAGTTCTCCTGGTTGGTGCGCTTGGTGCAACGGCGACCATCCTGGGTCGCGCCGCTGGACGTGCAGCGCATTGCCACCACCAGCACCGACACGCAAACGGCGGTGGCCCAGGTGCAGGCGCTGGACAGATTGAGCACCCGGCTGAAAGTCGTGGTCGCCGACAGTCTGTACGGGAACCACTGGTTCCTGGGCGTGTTTTTGGTCGTCAAAACCGTCGCGGCGCTGGTGCGTTTGCGCCAAAACCAGAACTTGTACGCGGCGCCCCCGCTGCGGGTTCCCGGCAAACGCGGCGCTCCACGCAAGCACGGTCCAGTTTTCAAACTTAAGCAACTATCTTGGCCGGCCGAACGCCGCGAAACCTTTGATCTGAACGGCCAAACGGTGCAGTTGCAAGCCTGGACCGATTTGCACCTGCGCAAGCTGCCGACCTTGGCCGGGCTCCTGTTGCGGGTCCAATTCTTGAAAGCCGACGGCACGCCGCGTTACAAACGGCCGCTCTGGCTTTTTTGGACGGGACCGACCAGCGTGGCGCTGGCAGACTTGTGTCGCATGTATCTTTGGCGTTTCGCCATCGAGCATGCATTTCGTTTCTTGAAGCAACACACGGGCTTGAACGCCTGCCGATCCACCAACCCGGTGGTCATCGAGCATTGGATGTGGCTTTGCGCCCTGGCTTATTGGCAATTGCTGCTCATGCGTCGGGAGGTAGATGATCTACGACCGGCCTGGCAACCGTCGTTACGAAGCCATCAGACCTTGCTGCTCACGGCGGGCCAAGTGCAGCGCGGCGCTCGACGTTTTCTGCTTGAGTTGGGCAGTCCGGCGCCGGTCGCCGGACCCGCAGGTAAAGGAACCGGACGGCGTCCCGGGCTATCGTCCGAAGCCGCGGCCGCGCTATCCGGTCGTCAAAAAGGGCTCAAAACCCCAAAAAGCGACCGTAACTAACGTGCCGGCCGTCGTCTAAACGCACCGGCGGACAACTGCAGCTTTGTTAAAGTGCGCTCTTGGTCAACGCGACGCTTCGTCCTACCTGTCAACCATCGTCGCGCCGTTATGTAACTCTAAACTCAAGATATCAAGGATGCCTATGGTCTGGACTACCAGACGGCCCATCCCGAAGCCCTGCACCTCAAGGGCCTCATCTACGCCATCTTCGACGTCCAGACCCCGGCCCAGGCCCAAGAGCGCTACGCCGCCGTGCTGGCCCTCCAAGCAGCCTATGTCCAGGCGCAGCCGGCCGCGCAGACCCTCTTTGACTTCCTGGAGCGGCACTGGCCCAAGCTGGTGAATGCCATCGGCAGCGATCTGATTCCCACCACCAACAACACCGTGGAACGGACCATCGGTCGTTTTGACCAACACTACCAAAATTTCTGCGGTTTCGAGTCCCTGGCGGATGCCCAACGCTACCTGGCCGTCTTCGAGAAGGTCTATCGTTTCACGCCCTTCTCGCAGGATGCCCAGCCTGGCGTCCGCGGCAAGGCGCCCCTGCAACTGGCGGGCTACGACATCAGCCACTTGCCGATGGCGACTCTCTGCTCCGGCCACAGCATCATCTGGCCCACGGAGAGCCCTCGTGTCCCCAGCCCGTGACGCTCTCGTCTTTATACGGATGCATTTACGAAAAGGTGTGATATAATAAGTAGCATAAAGAATTGACCAATCAATGGAGAAAAATGGCTCTTAGACCGCCCGGCTAGCATTCACTTTCCAGATCCTTCTGAAGGACTCTCAACGATGTTTCAGGTCGGGCGAGGGTCCTTTTGCTTTAATGGGCCAGCCGCCTTGCGGGAGCGGATGACGTAACGGGGGCCCAGCAATTATGGAAGCGTTGAGGATAAGGACGGCCCGCAAGAGAGGGGCGTGCTGCCCGAGACGGACGATGTTGCGTGTGGGATGGATAACACTGACCGGGGGCCGCTCAGGCAAGTGACGGGCGGATGTCCTCAAAGGAGGTGCAGCCATGTATCGCACGATTCTGGTTCCGTTGGATGGTTCGGCGTTTGGTGAGCGGGCGTTGCCCATGGCTATGGAGTTGGCCCAATTGGCGAATTCCAACCTCGTGCTGGTGCGAGCTGCCGAGGCTTCGGTCATACCGGGGGTAGACCCGACCGAGGCGCAATGCAGGGCGATCGAGGAGGCCGAGACCTATCTGGGAGGTGTCAGCCGGGAGTTGGCCCGACAGAATATCCAAGCCAAGAGTGCCGTGCCGTATGGCCGAGTACCCAAAGCGATTCTGCTCGAGATCGAAATGCAACATGCCGACCTGGTCATCATGTGCACGCATGGCCGGTCAGGCCTGGGGCGATGGATCTTACGGGTCAGTGGCTGAGGTGGTGCTCGCTCACAGCCCTGTTCCGATACTATTGGTGCGTCGAACCGGACCGCGGGCCACGCTGGCTCCCCCGCCGGCGCGATCTTGCCTGATCGTCCCTCTCGACGGCTCCGACCTCGCTGAGGCTGCCCTGCCACATGCCGCAACCCTGGCTCTTTCTTTTGGTTGCGGGATCCAGCTTCTGTCTGTCATGGTGCCACCGGAGCTAGTCTACTCGAATCTGGGGCTCACGCCGTACATGCTGGATGCCAGCGAGATTGCGACGAGGGCTGACCCGGCGAAAGTGAACGAATACCTGGCATACGTGGCCGGCCGGCTGCAACAGGATGGCCTATGCGTGGAGTGCGCGGTGCAGGGGGGATCACCAGTCGATACAATCTTGCAGCACGCGCAAGTCATCGGTGCCAGGCTCATTGTCATGGCAACCCACGGGCGCACCGGGCTTGGGCGGTTGCTGCTGGGCAGCGTCGCGCTCGAGGTCGTCCATCGGAGCTTGCTGCCTGTTCTGCTTGTGCGCCCAACCGGTCTGCCGAGCGCGTAGGTGGGCATGCGCTGGAGGACATACCGATCCATGCTGAAGGGCGCTTGCGCTGATGGTACGACTATGAGCGCTTTCGGTACCCATAGGCCTGCGTCGCCGAAACCTCGCCTAGGGGCCGGTTAGACCATTCGCTGCAAAGCTGGCCGGCGTAGGTCTCATTCTGCCCGCAGATAGGCTGCGGGGGCGGAGATGAGATGTGAATCGCTGCAGACGACTTCCTCACAAATCTGCGGTGTAATTGCAGCGGAGGCAAACATGTCTGAGGCCATCTCGATCAAGCCGGTAAGTTTTGCTTGCCCAAAATGCAAAGGGCCGCTTCGCTCGGTTGACGATGCCTTCCACTGCGCCGGGTGTGACCGGAAGTATCCTATCGCCAGTGGTATCCCCGATTTCCTTTCACCGGCCAGCCTTGCCCCTGCCACCTTGCACATTGCCAGGGTGATGGACCTCGTGGCCCCCGTCTATGAATCGCGGCCCTTTGTTTGGGCCCTCTGAGCCTGTCCGGCATTCGCGGTGGCTCGCGGTTGATCGGCCGTGTCGCGAGTTTCCATTCCCGATCCTTGCAGGGCATCACCGGGTCGGTGCTTGACGTGGCATGCGGCCCGGCCACTTACACCCGCCGTCTGGCCTCCCAATCGAGGGATGTTTACGGCATCGACATCTCGATAGGTGTGCTGCGGCAGGGCATGGCCTACGTCTTGCGAGACGGCACAGCACGGGTGCACCTCGCCCGGGCCAGCGTTGACGAGCTGCCGTTCGAGAACGCCGTGTTCGATGGGGCCATCTGTTCCGGCTCGCTCCACCTGTTCCCTGACCCGGTGCTTTCCCTGCGCGAAATCGCGCGGACCATGAAACCGGGCGCCGCGCTATCGGTCCAGACATTCGTCGCGGGGAACACGGCCATCAACCGGTTCGTGCAGCGACGCTCGTGGCTTCACACTTTCGAGCTCGTTGAATTGCAGCGATATTTGGGCGAGGCTGGGTTTGAGGGATTCCGGCCAGAGCTCGACGGTATCGTTCTAACTTTCAGCGCGTGCAAAGAGATGCCGCGTGAGGCAGTGCAGGCGGACGGGGCCTGAGCGCGCCCACACACCACTCGGGCCGAGTGGTGTGTGGGCGGCGGACGCCTCCTCATAATGGACGGGTAAACAGGCCCGCACGAAGCGGAGCCGCGCGCTCGTTCGACCTTTCGAAGTCAGGCCATCACGTTAACGTGGCCATCGCCGCCAGTGCTGGCAGCGGTGTTCGCTGCGGCAGCGCTGGCCCCCGCGGACTGCTGCGCCAGCAGGCTGGCAGCCTGGGCCTGCGCCTGCTGCGTGGAAGCGGACTGTTGCGCCGCCTGGCTGGCAGCCTGGGAAACCAGCGCCTGCTGTGTCGCCGCGACTTGTAGGGCCGCCTGGCTGACCGGCTGGCCCGTCGTCTGCGTCGTCGAACTCCCCTGGCTCTTGCTGTGACGCTTCCTCGACTGGTAAGCGGCCTGCAGAGCTGCTTGCTTAGTGTCTGAGGGCTGCTGCGCCGAAACGGCATCGATCGCCGAAGTCGCCATATGCACGCTCCTTTGCCGGAAATCTAAAGATCCTGTTCTTGATATCGGCCGCCGCGGCCTATCACCACATGGTACCAAAGTACCACACACGAATCCCGACAATTTTCCCGCCCGCGCGCTTGCAATTGGCCCGGCGACCGCGTATACTCCGGGCATGGGCCTGCTGCCACGCCGATGGCCTTCGAGATGACCACCATTGCGACGGGCGCCCGGGCCGAGGCGAGCGGGGGCGCCTTGGGCGCGCGTTATCGCCGCATCCTCTGGTTCTTTGCCCGCATCATCGCCGAGTTTCTCTACTGGGAATGGTTGTTGCCGCGCCTCGGCTTGCGCCGCTGGTCACGTGCCACGCGCCGGCGAACGGCTGCGGCGGATCGCGGCGCGTTTCCGGGCTCTGGCGGTCGAGATGGGCGGGGTGATGATCAAGGTGGGGCAGTACCTCTCCTCCCGGCTGGATGTGCTGCCATCGGAGATACTGGACGAACTGGCAGACCTGCAAGACGAGGTGCCGGCGGAGGATTACACGGCGCTTGCGGCCCTGGCCGAGCGGGAGCTGGGTGCGCCGCTGGCGGCGGCGTTCGCTTCCTTCGATCAGGAGCCGCTGGCAGCGGCATCTTTGGGCCAGGTGCACCGGGCCAGGCTGCGGGCTGCCGCGGCCATCGCCGCGCCCGGCGGCCCGATCGTGGACGTGGCCGTAAAAATCCAGCGCCCGGCCATCGAGGGGATAGTGGAGACCGACCTGGCCGCGCTGCGGCAGGTTGCCGGCTGGGTGCAGCGCTACAGGGAGGTGCGACGCCGGGCGGACGTGCCGGCGCTCGTGGCCGAGTTCGCTCGCACGACGAGGGAAGAGCTCGACTATCTGGCCGAAGGGCACAACGCCGAAACGCTGGCAGCCAACCTGGCGAAACACCCGGGCGTGCGTGTGCCCAGGGTGGATTGGGGCCACACGACGCGGCGCGTTCTGGCGCTGGAAGACGTGTACGCCATCAAGATCACCGATTTCGACAGCATCACCGCCGCCGGGATCGATCGCGCCGGCGTCGCCCGCCGCCTGTTCGAGACTTATCTTCAGCAGATCTTCGAAGACGGCTTTTTCCACGCCGACCCGCATCCGGGCAATCTCTTCGTCGAGCGCACGGATCGCCCTGAGACCGGCGGCTGGCTGCTCACCTTCGTGGATTTCGGCATGGTGGGCCGCGTGCCGCCCAACCTGCGTGCCGGGCTGCGCGAGCTCCTGCTGGCTGCCGCCACGCGCGACGCGGCACGGCTCGTTCGCTCCTTCCAGACGATGGGCATGTTGCTCCCCGGAGCCAACCTCGCCTTGCTGGAACAGGCCGAGGCGCGCTTCTTCGACGTGTTCGGCGGCAAGAATGTGGCCGAGCTGCAGCAGCTGCGCGAGGGGAAAATGGCGGAGTTTGCCGACGAGTTCGGCGACCTGATGTACGAGATGCCGTTCCAGATGCCCAACGATCTGCTGCTCTTGGGCAGAACCGTGAGCATGCTCTCGGGCATGTGCACGGCGCTGGATCCGGAATTCAACCTGTGGGCGGCGCTGGCGCCCTTCGCCGAGAAGCTGATGGCCGGCGAGGCCACGCCGCTGGCCCGCCAGGCCCTGGCCGACGCCGGGGAGATCGCCCGCGCGCTGATCGCGCTCCCGCGCAAGGCGGACCGCGTGCTGGATAAGATCGAGCGCGACGGCCTGTCCGTGCGCATGCCGGACGTCAGTCGGCAACTCGTCCGGATCGAGCGCGGGCTCTATCGCCTGGCCGGGGGCATCATCTTTGCCTCGTTGTTGCTTGGCGGCATCCAGCTCTACCTGGCCGCGCACGTCGCCTTCGCGGACGTGCTCCTGGCCGGGGCAGCCGTGACCCTGGTCACGCAGCTCTTCTCGCGCCCGCGCCGCGGCGCGTGAGCCCCACGGCCCTATTCCCTACTCCCTACTCCCTATTCCCTACCCTCGCCGGCGCTGCCGCCTTCACGAACGCCGCCAGCCGCGTGTCCACCAGCCGGATGTGTTTGACGAGCCAGCCGGAGAGCTCTTGCTGGGCCCGGATGGCCAGCGCTGCGTTGGCCCCGTGCGCCGCGAGGTCCGCCTTCAGAGCCGCGACGTCGCGGATGAATGCCGTATGCAAAGGCTTGTGGGCCGCGTAGCCGGGGTATTGGATGCTCAGCATCAGGTTCTCTTCGTCGCCGAAGTGGGTCAATACGTACTGATCGTGCGCGCCCGAAGCAGGCTAACGCGGGGTGGCCCTGGCGTCAATAGACCGATGGGACCGGGAAGGGAGCCCTTCCTGCACCCCCCGGCCGGCGTCGCTGGCGTTCGTGAGGGAGAATGGCGCTTTCGGTTGCTGGGGGCCGGCCTGGCCCCCAGGAAAACAGGTTCAGGGAGCTGAGGGGCCAGCCGGCCCCCAAGGGAAGCGATCGATCTCTGCAGGCGCTCCTCAGGGCGCGTGCCCGGACGAGCCCTCGAGGCGCTTTGGGATGTCCCCGCTTTTCAGGCTACAATGCGAGTGGCCCTCCAGCGATGGCCGCCGGGCGCCCGGTGGCAGGGCCTGGCAGCGAAGGAGGGAGCATGGCCGCAGACGTCTACCACAACTTTGCGCAGCTGAGCGCAGCCTTCCGGGAAGACGCCGACTATCGCGTCGAGCACGGCCCCGCGCCCCTCACGGGTGCTCGTGCTGGCGCCGCACGGCGGCGGCATCGAGCCAGGCACCTCTGAAATTGCCGAAGCCGTGGCGGGCGCCGAATTCAGCCTGTACCGCTTCGAAGGCATCCGGGCGAAGGGCAACGACGTGCTGCACGTGACCAGCACCGCCTTCGACGAGCCAGGCTGCCTGCGCCTGTTGGCGGGCGCCGAGATCGTGCTGGCGATCCACGGCTGCGAGGGCGATGAACCGGTCGCATGGCTGGGCGGCGCGACTCCGGCCTGGCGGCCGCCCTCGCCGCAGCTTTGGGGCAGGGTGGCTTCGACGCGCGCCCTGACGACAGCCGGGATCACGGCGGCAACCATGAGGCCAACCTCTGCAATCGTGGCGCCAGCCGCCGGGGCTGCCAGGTAGAGATCAGCGTGGGGCTGCGCAGGACGTTGTTTGGGGATGTGGCCACCCGCAAGGGCCGTGGCCGCCCGACGGAGAGTTTCGCGGCCCTTGTGAGCGCCGTGCGGCAGGTGCTCTGCACATATGCCTGAGGGCGGGATCCTGTCCGACTTCCTGGCCACCAAACTCACCGTCCCGAAGCCGAGCGCGGAACCTGGTGGCTCGCCCGCGTCTCCTCGAGAGGCTCGAAGGATGTTTGCTGCCCGGCCGCAGCCTGACGCTCTTTTCGGCCCCGGCCGGGTACGGCAAGTCGGTCCTGGCGAGCTCGTGGGCCCGCCGGCTCGCGGAGCGGGCGCCGGCGCCGAGAGTCGCCTGGCTGTCGCTCGACGCGGATGACAACGACCCCGCCCGATTCTGGCCCGACGTGGCGTCGGCATTCCAGTGCCAGGATGGGCGGCTCGGGCGGGAAGCGTTGGCCCTGGCCGGAGCGCCCGGCGTCTTCCCGCAAGAGCGCTTCCTGACCAGCCTTCTCAACGACCTGGCCGGCTCCGATGCGGACTGGGTGCTGGTGCTCGACGACTATCACCTGGTCGCCGAGGCAGCCATCCACCGCGCCCTGGCCCACCTGATCGAGCGCCTGCCCGCCCGCTGCCATCTCCTCATCCTGTCGCGTTCCGACCCGCCCTTGCCCATCGGCCTGCTGCGCGGGCACGACCAGCTCCTGGAGGTCCGGCAGGATGAACTCTGCTTCCGCGATGAAGAAGCCGGCGCGTTCCTGGCCGATTGCCTCGGCCTGCGCCTTACGGAGGGCGAGGTGCGGCTCCTCAACGCCAAGACCGAAGGGTTGGGCCACCGGCCTGCAGCTGGCCGGCGTCTCGCTGCAAGGACGCCGCGACAGCACAGGGTTCATCCAAAGTTTCACGGGCACTCACCGGTATATCCTTGATTACCTGATCGGCGAGGTGCTGGAGCGCCAGGCGCCCACCGTGAAGGAGTTCCTGATGCGGACCTCCATCCTGGCCAGGCTGACCGCCCCGATCTGCGAGGCGCTCTGCCGGGTGGCGCCTCCGCCGGCGGAACCGGCCGGGGCAGGCGACGCGCTGGAGATCCTCGAGCACCTGGAGCGGGGCAACCTCTTCGTCGTTCCCCTCGATGAAGAGCACACTGCATTCCGTTATCATCGCCTGTTTGCCGACCTGCTGCGCCGCCAGCTCGCGCTGGCTCACCCAGAGCTGGTGCGGCCCCTGCACGAGTGCGCCAGCGCCTGGCTGGCGGGACACGGCTTTCCCGAACGGGCCGTCCAACATGCGCTGCTGGCGGGCGACCACGAACGGGCCGCGGAACTGCTGGCCCAGGGCGCGCCCGGCCTGTGGAGCCGGGGCGAACACGCCACGCTCCTGCGCCTGCTGAGGTCGCTCCCAGAGGCGCATCGGCGAGCCGATCCCAGGCTGGCCATCTACGAGGCGGGAGCGTATGTCTCCGCCGGCCAGTTCGACGCCGCCGCGCGCCGCCTGGATGCACTTGAGGGCCGGCTCGCCACGAACGCGCTGGACGATGGCAACTCTCGCCTGCTGCGCGGCCGGGCGGCCGCCCTGCGGGCGCAAATGGCTGCCTCACTGGGCGACGCCGACGCGGCGCTCGAGCACGCGCAGGCCGCCAGGGCGCTTCTCACGCCACAGGAAACGGCGTGGATGGGCTCCTTTGGCGTCGCCGTCGGCAACGTGTTGATGATGGCCGCCCGCTACTAACTTGAGTTTAGAGTTACATAACGGCGCGACGATGGTCAACAGGTAGGACGAAGCGTCGCGTTGACCAAGAGCGCACTTTAACAAAGCTGCAGTTGTCCGCCGGTGCGTTTAGACGACGGCCGGCACGTTAGTTACGGTCGCTTTTTGGGGTTTTGAGCCCTTTTTGACGACCGGATAGCGCGGCCGCGGCTTCGGACGATAGCCCGGGACGCGTCCGGTTCCTTTACCTGCGGGTCCGGCGACCGGCGCCGGACTGCCCAACTCAAGCAGAAAACGTCGAGCGCCGCGCTGCACTTGGCCCGCCGTGAGCAGCAAGGTCTGATGGCTTCGTAACGACGGTTGCCAGGCCGGTCGTAGATCATCTACCTCCCGACGCATGAGCAGCAATTGCCAATAAGCCAGGGCGCAAAGCCACATCCAATGCTCGATGACCACCGGGTTGGTGGATCGGCAGGCGTTCAAGCCCGTGTGTTGCTTCAAGAAACGAAATGCATGCTCGATGGCGAAACGCCAAAGATACATGCGACACAAGTCTGCCAGCGCCACGCTGGTCGGTCCCGTCCAAAAAAGCCAGAGCGGCCGTTTGTAACGCGGCGTGCCGTCGGCTTTCAAGAATTGGACCCGCAACAGGAGCCCGGCCAAGGTCGGCAGCTTGCGCAGGTGCAAATCGGTCCAGGCTTGCAACTGCACCGTTTGGCCGTTCAGATCAAAGGTTTCGCGGCGTTCGGCCGGCCAAGATAGTTGCTTAAGTTTGAAAACTGGACCGTGCTTGCGTGGAGCGCCGCGTTTGCCGGGAACCCGCAGCGGGGGCGCCGCGTACAAGTTCTGGTTTTGGCGCAAACGCACCAGCGCCGCGACGGTTTTGACGACCAAAAACACGCCCAGGAACCAGTGGTTCCCGTACAGACTGTCGGCGACCACGACTTTCAGCCGGGTGCTCAATCTGTCCAGCGCCTGCACCTGGGCCACCGCCGTTTGCGTGTCGGTGCTGGTGGTGGCAATGCGCTGCACGTCCAGCGGCGCGACCCAGGATGGTCGCCGTTGCACCAAGCGCACCAACCAGGAGAACTTGAGACCCGGACGGGCCGGTTCATCTTTCTCGCTTTTCAGCCAGCTGCGATCCGGCAAGGTCTCGGCCTCTATCCGCGGGTTGGGTGTGGCGTCAATGGCGTAAATTTCACGCCCGGCTACGGTCTCGCCGTCCACCGGCTGCTGTGCGCCCAATACTTTGGCCAACGCTGCGGCGTCAATCTCGCCGTTCTCAAGCGCATCGTACACAGAGCTGAACTCTCGCCGAAAGGGTGGTTCTTCGCTCAAAGCCACCGGCGAGTTGACGTGTCCAGCGCCTGTGAGTGCGTCCAGCAAATCCATAAGTGCTGCGGCGCGTTGGGTCAGGCTTTGGTATACTGCATCGCGAAACTGTTGGATAGCCATGTGATTTATTGCCTCACAAGCCTTTGTACCAGCAGTTTCTTGTTATGTTAAGGTGCGTGCTTACTTGTTAGGCGGTTGAG
>CAWEHT010000039.1:0-13032 GCA_963808455.1 uncultured Chloroflexia bacterium
TTACCTGCTCGGGCCTCGCTGGTGGTGAGCGTCTTTGCCCTATCGCTGACGGCGGGCGAGGCGCTGAGCACGCTCTCCACCTTTCTCTGGTTCGGATTCTGGGTTCGGCCTGCCGCTGCTCGGCCTTTCATTCGTGTCAGGCGCCTCGCAACATTGGATCACCGTCCAGTTCGCGGAGATGGGCGCAGCATCAATCTGGTTGCCGGGGTGCTGCTGGTGATCATCGGTGCTTACGATCTGTGGAGCAACCGGGAGTGGTCGGGATGTTTCTGTAGCCCCAGGTGAATCACTGCATCAAAGACAATGCCGAGACCTCATTTCAAAGGACGTACCATGTCAGATGATAGCCATCGCTTTGATCCGCAACGGAAGCAGGTACTGCTCGACCCGCAGCGCGAGCTCATTGGGACCCGCCGCTGTTCTTGTCCCGCCTCGGCATCAGGCCGGGGCAGACTGTGCTCGATGTCGGTTCCGGCCCGGGCTTCTGGACTTTGCCGCTGGCAGACCTTGTCGGCCCGGGTGGGACGGTCTGGGCACTCGACGTGAGCCAGGAGCTGTTGGATGACCTGGCGGCGCGCAACCCGCCCGCCTGCAGGTGCGCCTGCGGCACGCGGACGTCCCTCAAACCGGCCTGGCGGCGGGTACGGCCGACCTGGCCTGGCTGGCTTTTGTGTTTCACGAAATCACGCCACCCGAGCAACTGGCAGCCGAGCTACGACGGGTTGTGAAGCCGGCGGGCAAGGTGGCCGTTCTGGATTGGCGGCCGGATGGGACCAGCGAAGAGCATCCTCCGCGCGGGGACCGGGTGTGGCCGGCTCAAGTCGGCGAGTGGCTCCGGGCAGCCGGTTTCGGCGTCGTCGAACAAACCTGGCAAGACGCCGACAGCTACCTGGTAGAAGCTCGATGAGGGGCGGGAACGCCCCTCACGAAGCTCGCAAGTGTCAGCCTCAATCGGGTAGGCCGGCGGGAAAACACGCCCTCTGACGACGCCAAGTGGCACATGCCTGAATTCGGCGCTCGGCTCGACATGCAGATCCGCCGATCAGCCCGGGCCGGCCAGCACACCGGCAAAATCGGCCGGCTGGACGCCTGGGGATTCCACGGCGCGGCTCAGGTAAAATGCTGACAACACCGCCTCGATGGCCTCACGCTCTTCGGGCACGGCCTCCAGGATGCGCTCCATCTCGGGCAAGCCCTCAGCCGGGAAGAAGAAGAAGTCCCCTGAAAGGTGTACTTCACTCAGGTGCCCGTCCTTGCTTATGGCGGTCGCGCGGATCAGGCCGCCCGGTGCCTTGACAATGCGCTGCACGACATAGACGCCTTCCGAGATCTTGACGCGCGCGGCATCTGGACGCCGCCGATCATTGGCGAGCAGATAGGCCGGCCGGTTCATCTCCTCGAACAGCTCATTGGCCTTAGCTATCAGGGCTTCGTCCAGCGGGCGCGGCACGAGTGGCCCCAGCAACGCTGTGTAGTGGCGGGCCAGGGCCTCGGCCAGGTCGGCGTTGGCCGGTGCGCTGCCCGTCTCGCGGCGTATGGTAGTCAGGTTCTCGCTCAGCGTCTTGTAGATCTTGTCGCGGAACTTCTCGTCCGGCACGCGCAGCACCCTGGCCATCATGGTATAGTCGAAATCGATGATGAAGTTGCCGACCAGGACCACCATGTCATCGACCTGCGCCGCGCCGGTGCCGGAGATCTTGCGGCCATTGGCGACGATGTCATTGACCGGCTTGTATTCGGCGGGCACGCCGAAGTCACGGAACGTGTTGACCACCGGCCCAAGGAACCTGGCGTAAAAGCCGGCGATGTGCGGCGGCACTCCTGGCCGGTCGCGCCGCACGATCAGCTGGAAGAAGAGCTGCGCGCCGTCCAGGTACACGGCCCCGCCCCCTACCTCCCGCCGGAAGACCGGGATGCCGGCCCCTTTGGCGAAATCAAGATCGATCTCGGCCTGCGCGTCCTGATGATAGCCCAGGCACACGTAAGGTGTGTCCGGGCGCAGCACAAAAAGCGCCTCGCGGCCGAGGTGGGCCGCGGCGTGGTACAGGGCCTGGCTGTGCTGCCAGGACACGGCATCCAGAAAGTAATAATCCACGGCTTCAACCCTTTATGCGCTCGGGCTCAGCAATGCCCAGCGCACCAGCACGGCGACGGCCCGCTCGATGACCTCCGGTAAGGCGCTGGCTACGGCCGGGCTCAACTCCAGACCGATGGAAATATCCCCTGGCTGCACCCCAACCAGGTGCAGATGCGGCGGTAGGTTGGCCCGGAAACTTGCCAGGCCCAGCACTTCCTGAAAGGTGACCTGATGCAGGGACAGCTTGAGCCCGGTGTAAAGCGGGATCTGCTCGCGGCTTAGCTCGACGACGGTGCCGGGCTCCCGGCCCGTGTCCGCCGCGTCCAGCACCAGCAAGTGGCTGCACTCCTCGACAAGGGGCAGCAGATTTAGCCCGAGCACCCCGCCATCCAGCAGTTCAAATGACGGCTGGGGCCCGAGCCGCCTGGCCAGCTGCTCGAGGGCGTGGACGCCCAGGCCCTCGTCCCGGTTCAGCGTGTTCCCCAGGCCGAGGACGACCTGGCGTTCGGGTTTAGGCATAATCGCTCCGGAAGGAACCCTGCTTGCCATCGGTGGCTCAAATGCCCGCGACTGCCCCTCAACTCAGGCAGGCGTTCAGACCGATCCCCACTTCCCCGAGGTCCGTGCCAGTGGCGTCCACCATGTGGATGGCACACGCCATGCACGGGTCGAACGAGTGGATGGTGCGCAGGATTTCCAACGGCTGTTCCGGCACGGCCAGCGGCGTCTTGGGCAGGGCAGCCTCATAGGCGCTGGGCTGACCCTTACCGTCGCGCGGCGAGCCGTTCCAGGTGGTCGGCACGACCATCTGGTAATTAGCGATCTTCCCGTCCTCGATCACGATCCAGTGCCCCAACGCGCCGCGCGGCGCCTCCATGAAGCCGAAGCCCTGCGCCCTGGCCGGCCAGGTGGCCGGCTCCCATTTCTCGCCGTTGAAGGTGCTGGTGTTGCCCGCCTTGATCTCGGCGAGCAACTGGTCGTAGTAGCCGCGCAGCGCATCGACGAAGACCTTGGTTTCGATGGCCGCGCGCGGCCGTCCGCCCCAGGGTCGAGAAGACGGCTGCAAGGGGCGCGCCCAACTTCTGGAGTACGCTATCCGTCAGCTCCACGACCTGCTGGTTGCCTGAGGCATACATCGCCAGCACACGCGCCAACGGACCGACCTCGACCGCCGTGTCGTTCCAGCGCGGCGCTTTCAGCCAGGAATACTTGCCGTCGACCCCGAGCTGATCGTAAGGCGGCTTGGGCCCGGTGTAGTCGAACGTCGTCTCGCCCTGCCACGGATGCAGCCCGACGCCGTCGCCGCCAGCGTACTGGTACCAGGAGTGCGCCACATATTCCTTCATCTTCTCGAAGTCGCGCGGGTCGGGCACCGTGATGTTCTTGAGATCGCGGTTCAGGATCAGCGCGCGCGGCACGAGGAATTTGGACACGTCGCCGTTGTCGGTGCCGGGGAACTCGCCCCAGGTCAGGAAGTTGCCCAGCCCCTCGCCCAGGCCGGCATAGTCCAGGTACGCCGGCGCGATGGCCAGCAGATCGGGCAGGTACACCTGGTCCACGAAGGCAGCCATCCGGTCGATGCTGTCGCTGATGATGGAGAGACGGGGACGCGTTGAGGGCCGTGTCGCTGTTCAGGTCGATGGGCATGGGCACGCCCCCCACCACGAAGTTGGGGTGGGGGTTCTTGCCGCCCAGGATGGTGTGGATCTTGACGACGTCCTTCTGCCAGTCCAGGGCTTCCAGGTAGTGCGCCACCGCCAGCAGGTCCACCTCGGGCGGCAGCTTGTAGGCCGGGTGGCCCCAGTAGCCGTTGGCGAAGATCGAGAGCTGGCCGCTCTGGGCGATAGCCTGGATCTTCTTCTGCACGCTGGAGAAGTAGCCGGGGGACGCGTTGGGCCAGGGCGAAATGGACTGCTGGATCTCGGCCGTCTTGTTGGGATCGGCCTTGAGCGCCGCCACCACGTTGACCCAGTCCAGCGCGTGCAGATGATAGAAGTGCATCACGTGGTCGTGGACGTACTGCTGCGCGATTATCATGTTGCGCATCAGGTTGGCCGCGGCCGGGATCTTGATGCCCAGGGCATCTTCGACCGAACGGATGGAGGCGAAGGCATGCACCGTGGTGCATACGCCGCAGGCACGCTGCGTGAACGCCCAGGCTTCTCGCGGATCGCGGCCCCTGAGGATGATCTCGATGCCGCGCACCATGGTCCCGGAGGAATAGGCCGCGGCGACCTTGTTGTCCGGGCCGACCTCGGCCTCGATGCGCAGGTGGCCTTCGATGCGGGTGATCGGGTCGATGACGAGTCGTTTAGCCATGCGGTTCTCCTTACTCCTCCAGCGCGTCGGCGACCATCTGCGCCAGGCCGGTTACCTTCAGATCGAGGCCGAAATGCTCTACGCCGTCGGTGAACTGCAGGCGGCAGTTGGAGCAGGTCATCGTGACGGTGCTGGCCCCGGCCCGGCGGATCTGGTCGAGCTTCATCTGAAAGACGGCGTAACGCTGCGGGTCGGCCTCCTTGATAGCGATCACACCGCCTCCGCCGCCGCAGCAGATCGATTGCTCGCGGTTGGGCGACATCTCGTGAAAAGCGTTGGGCGCCAGAATCCGCAAGATCTCGCGCGGCTCCTGGATGTGGCCGCCGCGGCGCTGGATCTTGCAGGCGTCGTGGAAGGTGATGCCGCCGCCATCGTCGAAAGCGCCTGCCTTGAGCTTGATGCGCCCGCTGCGCACCAGCTCGCCGAGCATGCCGGCGATATGCGTCACCTCGATCCCCGCCGGAACATCCATCAGGTTGGCCGCCGTCCAGCGCAGCGCGTCGTAGGCGTGCCCGCACTCGGTGACCACGATGCGCTTCACGCCCAGCGCCATCGCGCCGTCGAAGACCCGCTTGAGGAGGGCTTTGGTGCGCGCCTCGTTGCCTTCGTAGAAGCCGAAGTTGACCACCTCGCGGGCCTGCGAGCTCACGGTCCACCTCTCGCCGGCGGCGTTGAGGATCTTGGCGATCGCCGCCACGTTGCCGGGGAACTTCATCACCTCGATGGAGGAAAAGACGACCAGGGTGCCGGCTCCCTGCACATCGCAAGGGATGTTCACCTCCCAGTCGTCTGACACCCAGTCGAGGCGCTCCTCCCAGACGCCGGCCGTCATGCCCAGCGGGCTGCCTTCCTCCATTTGTTTGTTGACGGCCGCCATCAGGTCGGCTGGCACGACCCCGGCCTCCGACAGCGCCGAGCGCACCTCGTGGATCAGCGGTCCGAGCTGGATGCCCATCGGGCAGACCATCGAGCACTTGTTGCACATCGTGCAGGCTTCGTAGTCGATGCGGCTCCAGCGCGAAAGGTCGGCGTCCGTGATCGGCTTCTCGAGCCCAACAGCCAGGCGCAGCTTGCCGCCGAGAGTGAAGCGCTGCTCGTAGGCCCGCCGCAATAGCTCCACCTTCCAGACCGGGGCATATTCCGGGTTGCCCGTGGCCTGGTAGAAGTGGCAGGCTTCGGCGCACATGCCGCAGCGTGTGCAGGCTTCCAACTGGCTTGCTGCCCAGCCTCCCGTCTCCCTGACAAATACGTCGAGTGCTTGTGCTGTACTCATACGGGCCTCCTTACGGCGCCACCGCGCGCTTGCCGAACTGAGCGCCGTAGATGGCCTTCGAGAAGAAATAGAACATGAAGTGCGAGATACGGCTGAGCGGGAGCCAGATCAGCAGCCAGTCCACGGCCAGCATATGCAGGCTGAAGGCCACTTCGTAGCGGAAGAAGAGGTGGTGGGCCAGGATGTAGCCGCTGACCATGGGCAGAAAGACGAAAGCGAGGTTGAGCCACTCCGCCGGGCCGCTAATCAGCCGCAGCACGGGCTGGGTCAGACGGTTGAGCGCCAGGGCCAGCATGGCAATCATGGCGCCGACGGCGAACATATCCACAAAAGGTAAGGGCAGCGTAGGCCAGCCGAAGCCGAGCAAGCTCTTCCAGACCAGCATGTGCGCCGTCCCCAGGAGAATTACCACGAACAATCCGAGGTGGAACAGGCCACCGGCCAGGTGGATCACCGGGTTGCGCGTGTAGGTATTCTTGACCCAGGGGATGAAAGGCCAGATCAGCAGCCCTTTGAGGAAGGACACTATGGCGCCGCCAAGCTTGCTGCCCCTCGACTTTACCCGATCCGGCGCCCAGCCCAGTAGCACGACGCGTGCGAGACGGTAAGCCATCCCGACGATGAAGATCAGCAAGGCAGCCTGGAATAGCGGGCCGCGGGTGGACTCAGAAAGGCGTTCCAGTTCACGGCGTCATTCCTCCTTCTTCTCGGCGCCGTGTGGGGCATCGTCCCCGGCGCTCACTGCGGACTCGTGCGCGGCGGGCGGCTTTTGTGAACGATTGCTCACAGCCATGCCGGCGCCGGCCACCAGCCCAACCGCAAGGGCAGCTCCGGCCACGCCGACGGCGGGGCGCATGAGCGGCGCCGACTGGCCCTGATAGAAGCCGCCGCCGTCCCAGAAGTCGGGCTGCGAGCAGCCCAGGCAAGGGTGCCCCGACTGGATCGGGAAAGACAGCCCGGCGTCCCATTTGGTGACCGCGCAGGCATTGTAGGTGGTCGGGCCCTTGCAGCCCAGCTTGTAAAGACAATAGCCTTCGCGCGCCCCTCGTCGTCGAAAGATTGGGCAAACCTGCCCGCCTCGTAGAACGGGCGGCGCAGGCAGCGGTCGTGCACCGTGCGGCCGTAGAAGGTCATGGGGCGGCCCAGCGCGTCCAGTTGTGGCAGGCTGCCGAAGACCAGGTAGTGCAGCAAGGTGCCGGTGAAGACCTCGGGGATGGCCGGGCAGCCGGGGATGTTGAGCACTGGTTTGTCCTTGATGATCTCCCCCACGCCCCTGGCGCCGGTCGGGTTGGGCTGCGCCTTGGGCAGGCCCCCGAAAGCGGCGCAATTGCCCGTGGCGATGATTGCTGCGGCGCCGGCAGCCGCTTCGTTCAGCGAATCCAGCGCCGACTGGCCGCCGATGGTGCAGAAACCTGCGCCGGCGGTCGGGATCGAGCCTTCGACCACCAGGATGTACTGCCCGGCGTATTTCTGCATGGCGGCCTTTTTGGCTGCCTCGGCCTGGGCGCCGGCTGCCGCAAACAGCGTCTCGTGGTATTCGATGTCGATGGTGTCGAGCACGAGATCGCTGAGGGTTGGTGAATGGGAGCGGGTGAGGGCTTCGGTGCAGCCAGCGCAATCCTGCATCTCGAGCCAGATGACGACCGGGCGGGGTTTGCTTTGCAGCGCGCGGGCCACCAGTTGGGCCGGGCTGCCGGTGCGCACCTGGGGCGCCGGGAGCCCGCTGGCGAGAACGGGCGCTGCGCCCTCGAGGCCCATCAGCGCGGCCAGCGCCCCGGCGAGCTTGAAGAATTCGCGCCGCGACATGCCCCGTCCGGCGAGATGTTCGTAGACGGTCTGATCGGACTTATCGGACATAGTCCTCCTCCGAAGCGGGAAGTTGGATCGGTGACCTTGGATTACGGATGTGGTGACAGGCGTACCTAAGACGACAGAGATCCGCAATCCAAAATCGGGCACCCAAAATCAGCTACAGGACACCCCGTCGGCCTCCAGCTTGGCCTGGTACGCCGCCACCCCGGCTGCGCCGGTGACCAGATTGGCGGACTCGGCGCTCCAGGCGCTGGGCTGCATCTCTACAATCCAGCCGTCGCCGTAGGGGTCCGCGATCGCGAGATTCGGATTGGCAGGGAGTTTATCGTTAGCACGCACGAGCACGCCCGATACCGGAGCGGGCACGGGCCCAACGAACTTGCTGCTTTCGACGGTTGCGAGGCTTTTGCCTTGCTTGACTTCCTGGCCGATGTTCTTGGCCTTGACCGTAATGGCTGCCAGTTTGCCACCGGATAGCTTGCCGGCGACGCTGGTCATGCCGACGCGGATCAATCCACCCTCCATCGGCTTGGCCCAGACGTGCTTCTCCACCAGGTAGTAGAGGTCTTCGGGGAGATTGCAACCTCGAACCGTGGTCATAGTCGCGCTCCTTTTGGTCTTTAGAACGTCAACACCGTCTTGGCGTCCTCCGCCAGCTGCCACATGGTTGCGCCGCCGACCATCTTCACGCCGTCAATCAGTTCCTCCGGCGTGAGGTCATGCAACTCGGTGGAGGCAGTGCAGGCCAGGAAGTTGACGCCGGCATCCAGCGCGTCCTGGATGAAAGCGCTCACCGGCTTGCCGCCCGCCTTTGGGTACACTGTCTCGGCCAGTCCCTTCTTCAGCAGAAGGGTGCCGTCGATCGTGAAGAACATGTCAACCTGATACTCCATCGCCGCGCCCAGGCTGGCCATGAAGAATGGGGTCGCGCAGCGGCGCGGGGTATCGGGGCCGCTGGTCATGATGATCAAGACTCGGTCTTCATCCATAGTTTGCTCCTTTGTGCTGGTATCCTCAAAAGGTAAGGGCGATGGCGTGATCGCTGGCGTATTCAAGAAAGGTCGCGGCGCCTCCGATTTCGACGCCATCGATCAGATCTTCCTTCTTGATACCCATGACGTCCATGGTCATCTGGCAGGCGATGAGCCTGACGTTGCATTCGATGGCCATTGCCAGCAGCTCGCTGAGCCTGGCTACATGGGCCTTCTTCATCCAACTGTTCATCATCCCGGTGGCTACCGCGGTCATGCCGGGCAACACGCCGATGATATTAGGGACTGAGAAGCCGGGAATGGGCTGCGGCATCGCCGGGTTGGCGATCGGGGCCACCTGCAACCTGTCGGCATGCCCTTTCTTGAGGATCTCCAGGCCGTAGAACGTGAAGAAGATGGCGGCCTCCATATCCATGGCGAGAGCCGCCGTGGCCAGGATCAGAGGGGGATAGGCCGCATCCAGCGTGCCGTGGGTGGCGATGATCGCCAGGCGAGCGCAGGTTGGCTCAGACATCGTAGTCTCCTTGTGGGATCTATGTCAGAACAGGGCGCCGCCCTGCCTGGCCGCTTGCAGGTTCAGAGGCCGGCCAATTCTTCAATACACCAGCACGCTCGTGGCCTCGGTGAATTCCTGGATGAAGGTGGCTGCATTGACCACATTGGCCCCCTTGACCAGATCCTCGGCCTTCAGCCGGCGCGACTGGACGCTCGGCGCACACAAATACAGCTCGCCGCCGTCATCGAAGTAGGCTTCCAGAAGATCCTTCAGCGGTATGAAGCCCGGCGCCTGGATCGAGTCGGCGTAGCCCTGGCAGCCCAGGCGGACCCCCTCGGCTTGCAGTCCGATCACTGCCTTCACCTCTGACGCCTGGGCGGCAACGGCCATCAAAAAAGGGAGCGTGGCGCGTTCGGGATCTTCGGCGCCGTGCGTACCTATGAGGACGATCTTTTCTACCATGCTCTCTCCTTAAGGTGCGCTGGGCGAGGCTACTTGGCTTTCTTGATGTAGAAGATGAACTGGCTACCCTCCTGTTCGTGGCCCAGCAGCGTGTGCCCGGTCTTCTGGGTCCAGGCGTTCATGTCGCTGACCGAACCGGGGTCGGTGGCAACCATCTTCAGGACCTGGCCGAGCTGCAGAGCGTTCACGGCTTTCTTGGTCTTGAGGATGGGCATGGGGCAGGCCATGCCGCTGCAATCGAGAACCTGATCCACTTTGACTGTGGGATCCCAAGACATACCCGTACCTCCTTGGCTGTAACTTCTGGTGGCTCAGTGACTAGACCTTACCCGCCAGCGCAGTGAGACCAGACCGGCCGCTGCCGCGCTACTTGACCGGACCGGGTGAGTCTGCGGGAGCGCTAAGCTCGGCAATCTGGGCCAGCCGCCGGCGCATTTGGTAGCTCTGGTACCCGATGGTCGATAGGGTTGTCGCGATCGTGGCCAACAGGCCGGTGATCTGCAGCGCTCGCTCCTCGTGCACGACCTCCAAAGATGCCCTGGCTGCCGCCAGCGCCTTCCCGTCCACCCCGATCCTCTCGCCGATAGCCAGCGCACCCCGCCGAAACGCCTCGGGATCGGACTCCTCAGTCAGGAACTGGCCCGCCGTGACCATGCCCACCGTCCGGCCATCCACAACCACCGGCGCAACCGCATAGCGGATGCCGGCATGGCAGGTATGGATGGTCGCATCGGCCGGTCCCGATTGCGCGATCGGCACGCCAGGTCGCCCGGCAACCGGCCATGCCAGTCTCCGAAGTGTGCACCAACTGGCAGAAGGCGCTGCAACGGCTGCAAGGCAAGTAGGGGTTGCCGTCCAGGTCGATGGTGAACGAGGCCACGCCGAGGAGGTGAGCAAATTGGTCCTGAATGCTTTGCAAGGTCTCGATGGAGATCAGATCGGACAGGCGAACCGTCGCTGCCTCGGCAGGCGCTTCTCGTGGTGCAGGAGCGCGAGCTTCAGTGTCCCGCTTTTGCAGCCAGGCTGCGATTGCGCCGGCCGAGAAGCGCCACTGCCCGCCCATGCGCAGCGCCGGCAACTGGCCTTCCTTGACCATCTTGTAGATGGTCACGCGGTCCAGTTGCAGCAGGTCCTGAACGTCTCGGGTGGTGAGTAAGCGTTCGCCCACGAAAAGCTGCCTCCTTGCTAACCAATGAACCCCAGTGATCGTTGGCGGAAGAACGATGCAACCGACACCACCATACACCCATCTACGCAACTTGTCAATAAGTTCTTACTAGATCTTATAAGAACTAACTCGTGAGCGACTTCTGGTACAAGTGTAACGGAAGCCACACCATAGGCGGCGAGCCCTGGTTGGCTTACGTAAGCCAACCAGGGCTCGCCGCCTACACCATATTTCCAAGCCGTTGACCCCGCTGGGGGCCCAGGCACCGAAGGTTGGACTGTCAACGTGGCTAGTTGGCGCCGACACGCCGGACCAGAGGCTTCAGAACACAAACGTCATGCCCGCTCCCTCGGCGTCCATCAGGAACGGAGGCACCTTCTCGACGATAATGCGCTCATCGCGCAGGTCCTTGGGGTCGATCTCTCCTTTGTCTCACCGGGTCAGGACCCTCGTCGTGCCCGGCATCTCCTGGAGCCTCTTGCTCCTACTGCTCGCGCAGCCAGGCCAGCGCCTCCTGCTCCGTGTCAAAGTAGCGGACCGGATGGGTGTAGTAGGTTTCCAGGATTTGTAGGATCGCCGGGTCCAACCTGGCTCCGAAGATGGCTGCCGTCGGCATCATAGGGCGGAACTCCCGGATGTTACGGGCGCACTCATCGCCTGTCGTCTGGGTCAGATCCACCAGCAGCTTGCCATGGTAATCCTCGAAAAACCTGGCCAGCGCCCGGACATCTTCTGCCGAGAACGGCGCAGTGTGCTGGCAGCGCAGAACGCCTTTCTCGACGGGTGTGAGATTGAAGCTTGCCATCATGCACCTCCAAGCAGGTTGCGAAGGGAACCCAGGGTCCGATGGCAGTGGCCCGCTGCCATGGCCCGGTTATCGGATGTGCCCCACGGACGGATGCCTGGTGAAATGCCGGCGCGCCAGGTCCTCAGGGAAATCCGGTGCCCGTAATATGAGCAGCAACTCGGCTGTCTCCTGGCCCGCATTGCGCCAGTAATGGGGCAGTTCCGCCTCGAACAACAGGTAGTCACCCGCGGTCAGGACGTACGTCGTTCCGTCGATCTCGTAATCCACACAGCCGCGATAGCAGCACACGAATTCCTGGCCCCGTGCACCACCTGGCGGTCGCCGGCGTCGGCGTGCGGCGCCAGGGTCAGGTGGAACGGCTCCAGCTGCTGATCGCGCAGCCGAGAACCCAGCCCTTCGATGGTGACCCCGCCGGCCGCGACCTGTGTGCGGTTTCCCGCCCTGGAATAGATCACCTTCTCTTCCGACGCCGTGTCGAAGAAGTAGCTCATCTTGACGCCGAGCGCCGCGGCCAGGCGCTGCAGCGTGGCCACGCTGGGAGAAATCTGTCGCGCTCGATCAGGCTGATGGCGTTGGGGGACAGGCTCGCCTGTTCGGCGAGCGCCCGCTGCGACAGCTCACGCTCCTGCCGGATAGCCCGTAACCTTCCACCGACACCGAATTCTTTGGCCATAGGGTCACTTTGCCCCTGCGAAAGCAGCCAACAGACGGCTAAGCAATATACTATATGATACCACCTGATCCTGATGCTGTCAACTAATATACTGTTACTGCTCAACGATAATGTCCGCTAATTGCTCAGCGATAATGTCCGTGAGCCCGTACTGCGTGTCGGTGCTGCCAGTGTAGCACACGCGCGTGGGACCCGCCGCATAGGCGGTGGGTATGTGGACAACTCTCCGCTGCGCGGCGCTCCGCTGCGAGTTGCCCACATAGCCACCGCCTCTACTGCTGCGGGCGGGACCTGAAAATGGCCGCGCTTTGTGCTCGTGCCGGTTGCTCCCGCCGCCGAGTTGGCTGGCGGTCCCGCCGCAGGCAGCGCAGCCCGTGGGGTTAGTGGATAGCTGGACCCCACCTGGCACGTCAATGCTGGCCATAGAGCCAGGCGCGTTGCTTGGCCGTGGCCTTGGGCGGCGCGGCTGGCGCCGGTGGCAGGGTCTCGACCGCCGCTGGCGCAGGCGTGGCCGGCGGCTCAGCCACCGGCTGATAAGCCAGGCGGCGTTTGCCGTGGTAGATATAGCGGTCGCCTTCGGGCACGACATGGACGCTGACGCGCGCATTGACCAGGCTGGGGTCCTGCGGACTGGGTAGCAGCTGCAAGAGCTGGCCGGCGAACTGGATGCAATGATCGTGGCGCACCACGCGGGTTTCGCAGGTCGAGAAGTAATAGGCCAGGTCGCAATCGGCGGGCAGGGGCACCCAAGCCGCTTGGGGGTCCTGCGGGGCCTTGGCAAAGCGGGCGTTGTACCGGGCGATGAAGCCCGGCAGAAACGCGTTGGCGGCTTCCAGGCTGGTGATGCCGGCTAGGCGTAACTCCTTGGTCAGGCGATCCTGCAGGGTGCCCCACAGGCGCTCGACGCGGCCTTTGGCAGCAATACGTAACGAAGTCAGGAACACATAAACAT
>CAWEHT010000040.1:0-18649 GCA_963808455.1 uncultured Chloroflexia bacterium
CAAGTTCCAGTCATGGCAGGAATAAAGGGTGCACCGCAGGTGATGTGGGTTCATGTGCGGCGCGCACCCTAAGCGACCGTGAGTGTCCAGCCATACGGGTCGGGCAAGCGGCCATATTGGATGCCCGTAATCGCCTCGAAGAGGCGCTGTGCGACGGGGCCAGGCTCGTTGTCGTTGATCGTGACTGTTGCGCTTTCGTTGCCGAGCTTGCCCACCGGGGCAATGACCGCGGCAGTGCCGATGCCGAAGATTTCGGTGATGAGACCTGAGCGCACGTCCGCGAGCACTTGTTCGAGTTCCAGGCGTTCCTCGCTGGCTGAATACCCCAGGTCTGGGGCGATCTGCAGGCACTGAGGCGCGCGTGATGCCGGGCAGAATGCTTCCGGAGAGCGCCGGGGTAGTGATGTGCTTCCCCTGGTAAACGAAGGCGATATTCATTGCGCCCACTTCCTCGATGTAGCGGCGCTCGATCGCGTCCAACCAGAGTACCTGCTGATAGCCCAGCGCCTTGACCTTTTCAGACATGTACAGGCTGGCGGCGTAATTGCCGCCAGTCTTGACGTCGCCGGTCCCTCCGCGCGCTGCGCGCACCTGGTCACAGCACGCGTAGACCGCAACCGGGCTCAGGCTGCTGCCAAAGTAAGCTCCGACCGGGGAGGCGATGATATAGTGCAGGTAGCTTTCACTGGCATGGACCCCCAGGCCAACATCTGTGGCAATCATGGCCGGGCGAATGTAGAGGGAAGTGCCTTCCTGCGTTGGCACCCATACCTGCTCTTCTTTCACCAGCTCGGCGATTGCCTGGCAATGATCGTCGGGGTCTACCTGCGGCATCGCCATGCGCTGCGCCGAGCGATTGAAACGCAAAGCGTTGTCACGAGGCCGGAACAGATTGATGTGCCCGTCGGGCCGCCGATAGGCCTTGAGCCCCTCGAATATCTCCTGGGCATAATGCAAGACAGCCGTCGCGGGATCTAGCACGAGAGGGCCGTACGCGGCGATGCGAGCATCGTGCCATCCCTTGGCGGGTGTGTAGCTTTGGCTGAACATGCGGCCGGAGAAGATGCGGCCAAAGCCAAGCTCCTTGGGCAGGGGCTTGAGGCTGCCAGGCTGAGGAGGTTCGACTTGAATGTTCACTGTTGCGCCTTTCTATGGTCGGTGTGTCGTCGGGCCCTGGCAAGGTGGCCGGGCATCTCCAATTATACTTCAGCGTAGGGGCATTCAGAGAACGGGCGTAGAGACCTCAAGCGCGCAAGCGGGCAGGGCAGCGCAGCTCTTGACGGAGCTTTGCCCAGCCCTGCCCGATGTGGCGATCTCTGCCTGGAACTAGTTCTTGATCGAGAAGTTGACCGGATACTCGCTATAGTTGCTGTCGGTGCGGACGATCCGCAGCCGGAGCACATAGGAGCCGTTCGGGTAAGCTTTCGTAGCGAGGGCCTGGCTGAAAGCCCCCGGAGCGAGGCCCAACCCGACGGTGGCGGCGTTGACGGTATTGCCGCCGGGCAGCAGGTCGAGCTCCCACTTCATGAACTTCGGATCGTTGGCGGTGCCCGTCACCGTGATGACGCCGCTAACGGTCAGGTTGGCGGCCGGCGACGTGATGCCGTTGGCGGCCGGCGCCGCGGCGGGCGCCGGAGTAGCCGCTGGGGCCGGCGCCGTCGTGGCAGTCGGCGTGACCACCTTGGTGGCGGCAGCAGCCGGCGCCGTCGTGGCAGTCGGCGTGACCACCTTGGTGGCGGCGGCAGCCGGCGCCGTCGTGGCGGTCGGCGTGACCACCTTGGTGGCGGCGGCAGCCGGCGCCGTCGTGGCGGTCGGCGTGACTACCTTAGTGGCGACGGCCGGCGCTGGTGTGGCAGCCGGCGCGGCGCCATTGCTGATGCTGAAGCTAACCGGGTACTCGCTATAGTTGCTGTCGGTGCGGACGACCCGCAGCCGGAGCACATAGGAGCCGTTCGGGTAAGCATTTGTATTGAGCGCCTGGCTGAAAGCCCCCGGAGCAAGGCCCAATCCGACGGTGGCGGCGTTGCTGGTATTGCCGCCGGGCAGCAGGTCGAGCTCCCACTTCATGAACTTCGGATCGTTGGCGTTGCCCGTCACCGTGATGACGCCGCTGGCGGAAGCGTTGGCGATCGGCGACGTGATGCCGTTGGCGGCCGGCGCCATGGCGGGTGCCGGAGTAGCCGCTGGGGCTGGCGCCGTCGTGGCAGTCGGTGTGACCACTTTGGTGGCGGCGGCAGGTGCCGTCGTGGCGGCCGGCGTGACCACCGTGGTGGCGGCAGCAGGTGCCGTTGTAGCGGCCGGCAGAGCGCCGTTGGCGAATGTAACTTTGGAGGTAAACTCGCTGTAGTTGCTGTCAGTGCGGACTATGCGCAGACGAAGCAGGTGAGTCCCGTTCGGAAACAGCGTCGTGTTAAGCGTCTGGGTGAAAACCCCCTGCGAGAGGCCAAGCGCAACAAAAGCGGGGGCGTTGGCATCGCCATTGGGCAGCAGGTCGAGCTCCCACTTCAGGAACTTCGGATCGCTCGCGTAGCCCGTGACGTTGATCGTGCCGCTGACGGTGGCGCCGGCGGCCGGACCGGTAATGCCGGGACTGGTCGTGGGGGTGGCTGCAGCCGCGCCGGCCGCCACGGGCAGGCCAAACAGGGCCGCAACCAGCAGCAAGAGAAACACAAGCTGGACGGCATTACGCCTTGAAGACATTCCTTCCTCCTTGATGGAGAGTGGGGGGCGCTGCCAAAGACAATCCCTTGGCAAGCGCCGGGGCTTCCAAACAGTACCACCAAACTAGCACGGTTCTTGCCCTCATTTTGTAAGCTAGCTTCCAATCATCCTCCGGACGGGAGCAGGGGATTTGACGCGCGTCGGGCTGCCTTTATAATGCCCTCATGCCTCGCAACGGAGCGTGCATGGTTGTTTCCCCGCCTTTGCCATGCGCTTCTATCGCGCAGACGAGTTCAGGAGGATATATGTTCGTAAAGGACCAGATGTCGCCAAACCCGATCACCATCACTGCGGATGCCTCGATCGCCGCAGCCCAACGCATGATGAAGGACAACAACATCCGCCACTTGCCTGTGGTCTCCTCATCAGGGGCGTTGCTGGGCCTGGTTACGCGCACTGTGCTGGAGCAAGTGCACCCCTCCAGGCTGACTACCTTGTCCATTTACGAGTTGTCTTACCAGCTCAAGAAGATAACGGTCCGCGACGCCATGATCCGCAAAGTGCTGACCGTTACAGAAGACGTGCCGATCGAGCAGGCAGCTCACATTATGTACGCGAACAAGATCGGCTGTCTGCCCGTCGTTCGGGGTGACCGGCTGGCCGGCATCATTACCGACACCGATCTGATGCGGACCATGTTGGAGCTTTTGGGCGCACGCCAGCCGGGAGTCCGCGTCACCTTGAAGATCCCGGATAAGGCGGGCCAGCTATCCAGCATCACCAACGCTATTGGGGCCACACCCGGTGATATTGGGGCAATGGGGACGTTGCCCTCGGACGAGGCGTTGAAATGGTGGGTAGTGATGAAGGTCCGGTTCACCGACAAGGAGACTGTGATTGCCGCAATCCAGAGCTTGAAAGAAGTAGAGATCGTAGATGTACGATCTGAATAGGGAAGAGTGAATGGGGAGTAGGGAGCAGAGGCCTCGTTTCGTGGTCACCCATGCCCGATTCCATGGGTTCGCAAGATGCAACTCACAGACGAGGCCTCCGCCGGATCACTGCGTACGATTTGCCGCGTGCCCTCCCTACCCCCTCGATGTGCTATTCGTAGTGCAAAGCATCTATCGGATTGAGGCTGGCCGCCCGATAGGCCGGATAGATGCCAAAGAAGAGGCCGACCGCCAGAGCAAAAAGGGTCGCGAGGGCCACTGAATCGAGCCCGACCGTAGCATGCAGAGGCGTACTCCCCAGGCTGACGTTCGAGAGCAGTCCGGCTGCCCCAGCGCCCAGCGCCACGCCGATGATCCCGCCCATCACGCTCATGATCGTGGCCTCGGTGAGGAATTGCATCAGCACGTTGCGACGCGTGGCGCCGATGGCCTTGCGGATGCCGATTTCACGCGTGCGCTCGGTCACGGATACCAGCATGATGTTCATGATGCCGATGCCGCCCACCAACAGCGAGATGCCGGCCACGCCGCCCAGGAAGAGCGTCAGCACGCCGGTGATCTGGTTGGCGCTGGCCAGCAGGGAATCCTGGCTCTGAACGGTGAAGTCGTCGTTCCCGCCGCGAATATGGTGGCGCTGCTCCAGGATGGCCGTGATCTGTTGGGTGGCGTTGGTCAACTGGTCTTTGCTCGTCACCTCCACGTTGACCTGGTCGATGGTGTTGCCGGTGGTCGTGCGACGGCGCTGGAGCCGGGATTGCGCCGTGGTGATCGGCACCAATACCTGGTCATCCTGGTTGCCAAAGCCGGTGCCGCCCTTGGTCACCAGCACGCCCACCACGCGGAAGTTGTTGTTGTTGATGCGGATATATTGGCCGATGGGGTCCTGGCCGTTCGTAAAGAGCTCGGCCTCCACGTTGGAGCCTATCACCGCCACCGTCGCCCGGGCCTGGACATTGGCCGCAGTGATGAAGTCGCCTTCCTGCACGGCGTAGTTGCGGACGGAGCTGTACTGGTCGGTGACCCCGAGCACGCGCGAATTTGTGTTGTTCCCGCCATAGACGACCTGGCCGAAGGAATCAACCTCTGGCGCCACCGCGGCGATGGCCGGAGCGTTCACCGGGTCGAGCAACGCCTGGGAGTCCTCATAAGTCAACGTTTGAGCCGACCCGGCGGCTGACCGGACGCCGTTGGTATTGGTAGCACCAGGTGTGACGAAAAGAAGATTGCTGCCCATGCTGTTGATCTGGTTGTCGATGGCCGCCTGGGCGCCGCGCCCGATCCCCATGAGGGCGATCACCGCTGCCACGCCGATGATGATGCCGAGCATCGTCAGGGCCGACCGCATCTTGTTCGCCGCCAGACTGCGCAGCGCGATGCGGGCACTTTCCATAAGGTTCATGATGCCACCTCGCCTCCTCCTGTAGAGGAAACCTGCTCCACCGATGCCACGAGTTGTACCGGTTGCGCGCCGCTGGCAATGCCATGCGCGGTCAGTTCGTCGCCAACGATCAATCCGTCCTTGAGATGCACGATACGGTCGCCCTCGACGGCAACATCTGGGTCATGGGTGACCGTGACGATCGTCAGGCGCTGGCTGTGAAGCTCGTGCAGGATCTGCATGATCTCGGCACCGGCTTTGGAATCCAGGTTGCCCGTCGGCTCATCGGCAAGGATGATGGAGGGGTTGTTGATGAGCGCACGGGCGATGGCCACTCTCTGCTGTTGGCCGCCGGATAGCTCGTTGGGCCGATGGTTGATGCGGTCGGCCAGCCCAACACGCTCGAGCGCAGCGACGGCGCGGGCTCGCCGCTCTTTGGCCCCGGCATAGACTAGCGGCAGCTCCACATTGGCAAGGGCGGTGGTGCGCGCCAACAGGTTGAAGGTCTGGAAGACGAAGCCGATCTTGCGGTTTCGCACGCCGGCGAGTTCGACATCGTCCATGCGTGCTACCTCCTCGCCGTCCAGCCTGTAGGTTCCCGAAGTCGGTTGGTCCAGGCAGCCGATGATGTTCATCAGCGTCGTCTTGCCCGAGCCCGACGGCCCCATGATCGCGACCCATTCGCCGTCTGCCACCTGCATGCTGACGCCATTGAGTGCCCGGACTTCGACGTCACCCATGCTATAGACTTTGGTGACATCTTTGATCTCAATTACGTTCATTCTGTACCCTCATCGATCTCGACTCGCCGGCTGGCCGCGTTCAGCTCATTTCGGCGTCAGCCCCCGGGCTATGCTCAGCCTCCACGGAATATCGCCCCGCCCGGACCACCGGGGCCGCGGTTGCTGCTGGTGCTCGCCGCGGTGGTCGCGGTGAGTACCACCACGTCGCCTTGCTTGAGGCCGCTGGTGATCTCGGTCATCGTATCATTGCTGAGCCCGGTCTTCACCGGCACCTGGATCTGCTGGCCCTCGTAGAGGACGGTCACCGTCTTCGTGGTGCCGGTGGTGTGGACGGCGCGGTTGGGCACCAGCAACACGTTGGCGTGCTGCTGCACGATGACGTTCAGATCCGCCGTCATGCCGGTCTTCACGGTAGACGGTGGGTTGATCAAGCTGATGGTTACCGCATAACTCACCACGCCCGAAGAGACCGTGCCCGCCGGCACGATCTGGCTGACCTTCCCATTCAGGGTGACGTCTGGCACTGCATCGAGTGTGATCTCCACCGGCTGGCCCACCTTGACGTTGACGATGTCCGTCTCGGCCATATTGACGACGATTTGCAGGTTGTTGAGGTCGGCGACCTGGATGGCGCCCGAGCCGCTCACGGCAGAAGCCTGACCGGGCGTCACGTTGACGGCTGCGGTGCCGTCAGATTGCCCCACCGAGATGTTGATGGCCGTCACGGTGGCATTGAATGGCGCGACGACCTCAGCCTCCTGAAGGTTTAGTGCGTCCTGCTGGACCGTCACTTTGTCCTGTTCGACGGCGACCTCGGCGAGGTCTACGGTAGCCGTGACCGGCCCGGCCAATTCCTTGGCCAGGTTGTTCTTGGCCGTGTCCAGCGTGGCCTGAGCTGCCTCGATAACGGGTTGCGTCACCTCGGTTTGCAGGTTATCCAGGGTGGCCTCGGCCTGCTGGAGCGTCGATGCCGCTGAGGCGACGTTCGAGCTCGCGGTGCTGCCGGATGTGGCCGCCAGCTGCTCATAATTCGCCAGCGCGGGTCTGGTAGGCGATCGTGGCCGATTGCAGGCTGGCTGCGGCCCCTGACATTCCCACGTTGGCATGAGCGCTTTGCTGGTTGTAAGCTACCTGTGCCTGCTGGAGTGCAGCCAGATCCTTCTGTAGCGTGGCCTGGGCCGTCGCGAGCGAACTGTTGGGTGCTCCGGCCGACTTGACGGCCGCATCATAGGCCGCCTGGGCGCTGCCCACGGCCGCCTGCGCGGCGGCAATTTGTGTCGGCAGTGCGCCGGCGGTGGTATTATTGTACGTTGCCTGGGCTGCGTTGACCGTGGAGCGGGCATTGTCGATATCCTGCAGCGTGTACGGGACCTTCGCCTCTGTCAGCTTGTCTTCCGCCGATTGCAGGTTCGCCTGGGCAGTGTGCAGCTGGAAGTCCAGGTTACGGGTATCGATTACCGCCAGCACCTGGCCCGTCTTCACGTGGTCACCCACCTGCACATTGATCTTTTGGACGATCCCCGACTCGCCGAAACTGAGGGCTACAGCCTCACCCGACGCGACATTACCGGATGCGTTCACCGTCGCTGACAGCGTGCCGAGCTGGACCGTAGCCGTTTGCAGGCTGGTACCGGCCGCGTTGGCCGTTGCGCTACCCAACGGTCCAAAATGCACGAATATTCCGCCGACTACGACCACAATAACCACCAGCACAGCAATACTCGCGTAACGCTTCATACGGATCCTTCCTTTCGGACATCACTTTGCCAGCAAACCGGGGCCTCTAGAGCGCCGCGCAGCAAGCTGCAAGGAGTCGGCCACCGGAAAAACACCGGGAGCGCTGGACAAGGGGCAGCCGTTGCGCGGCAATTCAAGGCTCTGAGACCCCGTATGGTTCGCGATCCAAATATACATCAAAGAAGGACGGTGCGCAAAGCTGCAATAGTTAAAGCCCTGTTAAGCGCGGCGTTAAACCCCTTCGCAAGCTCCGGCAGGGGCTTTGGGAGCCCGCGGCCCGCAAGGCCCGCCGATGACCGGCTGCCTGATGCACGACTGAGTTTGACAGGGTCTCCTTCCTGACGGTATCATGCCTCGACATCATTGTGAGTTCGCGCACTCTTCAATACCGAGCAAGGCCATGCCCACAGAACTCGTAACTTTACATATGTCCGTCAACGGCCAGGAGCACACGCTGGTGATCGGTCGCCGGTGGCTGCTGCTGGACGTTCTGCGCGAAAACCTCGGCCTGACCGGCGTGAAGTACGGTTGTGGTACCGGCGACTGTGGCACGTGCATGGTGCTGGTCGATGGCGAGCCGGTCACTTCGTGCACCTACCTGGCCAGCCGCGCTGAGGGCAAGCACGTGCAGACTATCGAAGGTCTGGCTGGGGCCGGCGAGTTGAGCCCGGTTCAACAAGCGTTCATCGACGCTGGTGCGGTGCAGTGCGGCTTTTGCATTCCCGGCATGGTGATCACAGCTACCGCGCTGTTGCAGCGCAACCCCAGGCCCACCCGTGAGGAAATCGCTGTAGCCCTGGATCACAATCTGTGCCGATGCACCGGCTACGTCAAGATCATAGACGCCGTGGAACTGGCAGCGTCGCGCATGAAGGAACGGGCAATGGAGAGTCGGTGATGGCCGATCGCTACCGAGAGCTGAAGAACTTTGAAGCTTCCCTGATCGAGGAATCCGGGTTGCAATACGTGGGATATCCCAGGCCAAACCGCGAGGCCGCGGCCAAGGTGACGGGGGAAGCCATCTACGTCGATGATATGCGCCTTCCCGGCATGTTGTACGCCGCCGTGCTCTTTTCGCCCATCGCCCACGCGCGCATCCGCGCTCTAGATACTTCGGCTGCCGAACGTCTGCCTGGCGTGCAGGCAGTCATTCATTGCTTCAACAGCCCGCACAATGTCTACAACAGTGCCTTGCGCTTCTACGGCGACAACAGTCCGTTCGACATGCCCGAAACTGAGTATGTCTTCGATGACACGGTCCGCTTTGTGGGCGACCGCGTGGCTGCCGTGGCTGCCGACAGCGAAGAGGTCGCCAGGCAGGCACTCAAGCTGATTCAGGTTGACTACGAGCCCTTGCCGGCGGTCTTCGATGCCACAGGGGCGCTGCGGCCTGATGCTGTCCAGGCCAATCCGCATGGCCTGAACGGCGGCAATATCTGCGGCGGCCGGCTCGCCTATGGTAGCCACCCGGAAGATGAGGTCCTGGCGGCTATCGACGCCTGCGAACACGTCTTCGAAGATACGTTTTGCACCTCACGAGTTCACCATGGCTACCTGGAGCCGGTCTGCCACGTGGCAACTTACTCGCGCGAAGGCAAGCTCACTATCTACACGCCATCGCAGAATGTCTTTTGCTTCCGCGACGTCATTGCGCAAGCGCTGGGTCTGCCCCAATCCAGAGTGCGGGTAATCAAAGGCCTGGTAGGCGGGGCTTTCGGGGGCAAGCTGGAAGTCATGCACGAGCCGGTTGTTGCGTTGCTGGCGATGCGAACACGCCGCCCAGTGAAGTTGCGCCTGGATCGCAAGGAGGTATTTCAGGCCACGCGCAGCCGTCATCCAGGCGTGCTCACAGTGCGGACCGGTGTCAGTTCCGATGGGAAGATGCAGGCGCAGCTGGTCCGCTCAGTCCTTGACACCGGCGCCTACGCGGGTTCCGGCCCGAACACTGTCGGCGCCCAGTCGGGCAAGACTTTCATCCTCTACGCGGTGCCGCGCATGTTTTATGATGGGGTGGCTGTGTATACCAATACGCCACCGGCCGGTGCCATGCGTGGTTACGGCTGCCCGCAGATTATGCTGGCGCGCGAGACGCATATCGATCGCATCAGCCGAGCGTTGGGGCTGGACCCGGTGCAATTCCGGCTTCGGAACGTGATCCAGCCCTACCAGCGCACTTGCATGGGGAAGGACATCCACAACGCGCGCATTGCCGACTGCATCCGGGCTGGCGCAGAGGCCTTTGGATGGACCGCACGGCGTGCCAGCGCCGAAGCGACGCATTTCGCGCGGGTGCGCCGGGGGGTTGGAATAGCCCTCGCCGTTCACGGCAATGGCTGGTACCCCGTCTATCAGGACCTCACGACCGTCACGATCCGTTTGCATGACGACGGCACGGCTGTGTTGTTGACCGGCACCCACGATCTGGGCACCGGATCGCGCACGATACTGGCTCAGATTGCGGCAGAAGTCCTCACCATCGATCCGGAACTGATCGAGGTGGTCGAGGCGGACACCGACACCACACCTTTCGACCTGGGGGCTCAAGCATCACGCACGACCTATGTGGCTGGCAACGCCACCATCATGGCTGCCCAAGACCTGCGCGAGCAAATCCTGAAGGAGGCGGCCAGCATGTGCAAAGTGCCGGCCTTGCAGCTCGAGCTGCACGCTGGCGCCGTGGTTTCGACCGTCGACAGCTCCTTCAGGGTCAGCCTGGCCGATGTCGTCGCGTCGGTGCAGCGTGGAACCTGTGGGGGGCCGCAGCGGGACCTGATGGCTACTGCCTCCTTCGAGTCGCTGGATGCGATTGACTCCTACGCCGCCGATTTCTGCGAGGTTGAAGTTGACAGCGAGACGGGCCAGGTGAAAGTCCTGGACTTCCTGGCGGTTCACAATTCTGGGCGCATCATCAACCCGATGCTGTTCGAAGGCCAGGTGCACGGTGGCATCCAGATGGGGTTGGGCTATGCCTTGTCGGAAGAAATGCTCATCGACCCTGAGACCGGTGCTCTGAAGAATGCCCACTTCAAGAAGTATCACATGTTCAAGGCGTCCGAGATGCCACCGGCGCTCAGGGTCATTGCGATCCAGGACCCGGAGGAAGCGGGGCCATTCGGCGCAAAGAGCATCGGCGAGTGTGCCACCGATGCTGTCGCTCCCACGGTGGTCAACGCCGTGAACCACGCTCTGAATCTCGAATTGCGCGAAGTGCCATTGACCCCTGCGCGCATCCTCGCAGCGATGGGCAAGGGTCCTATTTGCTCGAAACGCAGACATAGCGGATAATTATCTGATAAGTGGAACCTCTGGTTTGGAGCAACCCTTGCATGTGTGGACCTTGCGCCGCGCGCGTTCGCTTATATCGCGTGCTGCTGGCGTTGCTGGTTGTCGCCTCCGCTGCGATCCTCTCTGCATGTTCGGGGCTGAAAGGGCCGGCCCGACCGGCTGTCGCAGCGCCAGTAGCGGCGGCCACCTCTCGGGCGCTGACCGCGGTCGCCACGCCCGAGCCATCGGAAGGCGGCGCGGCGTCCAGTTCTGAGCCGATCACCCCGACCAGCGGTCCCGCTTCGGCCGGCAGTGTGACTGGTGGAACACCTCAACCATCGGCTACACCTTCCAACCGGGTTAGCGTCCTGCTGTTGGGAATTGACTGCCGTCCGGATGAGCTCGTGTGCCGCAGCGATGCCATGATGGTGCTCACGCTCAACAAGGATACCGGGACTGCGGGGATGCTCTCACTTTCCCGGGACCTGCTGGTACCAATCCCCGGCACTCCGCCGGCGGCCGAGGCCAGTGCTGCAGGCACCCTGGATGACCCGGCAGGGGCCGGCATTCTGGCGCCGTACCGGGGATCAAAAGCCAAGCTGAACACCGCTAACTTTTTCGGGGACCTCAACCACTTTCCTGGTGGCGGTCCGGAGCTGGCACGCCAGACGGTCTCTAACTTCCTGGGCCAACCGATCGACTACTGGGTACGCGTCAACTTCAATGGCTTCCGCTATATGGTCGACCAACTGGGCGGCATCGATATCGACGTCCCGACGGCCATCAACGACCCGGAATTCCCGGACGAGGGCAATGGCTATGCCCCGCTCTACATCCCCGCCGGTCACATCCACATGGACGGCCAGCTGGCGCTGGATTATGCGCGCACGCGCCATCAGGATAGCGACTACCAGCGCGCCAGGCGCCAACAGCAGGTCGTCCTTGCTGTGAAGCAGAAGCTATTGCAGCCGGGAGCACTGGCTGCGCTGCTCCCGCGCTTGCCGGGGATTGCGATGACGTTGGCCCACTCGGTGCAGACGAACATGCCGATCGCAACCGCGGCAACATTGGCCCGCCAACTGTCCCAGCTGGACCCCAAAGACGTGACGCAGGTAGTGATAGACGACAGCCTGGGTCAGAATGGCAACGATTCGACGTGGGGTTTCGTGCTGATCCCCGATATGTCCAAGGTGCGGGCGGCGACCGCACGAGCCTTTGCCGATCATCCGGTCCTTGCCGAAGCGCCGTCGGGCTCCCCTACGCCAACGACGATACAGGATGAAGCAGCCCGTGTTGCGATCCTCAATGGCACGACGCAAAAGGACTTACCTAACCTGGTGGCGATGAGCCTGGCCGGCACCGGCTTTCATGTCATAGGTGTGGGCAGCGTGGGCAGCGAGAACTACGCCCAGACATGGCTGATTACACACGGCACCGGCTGGCCGGCAACGCGGGCCTGGCTAATCAATCGGTTCGGTATCACGCCGGACCATGTGCGCTCTGACCAGCCCGACGGCATCGCCGACCTGGTGCTCGTGTTGGGCAATGACACCGCGCAAGCCTCGCAGGTGCAATGAGACCTGACGCCCATCTCTGTCTCTGCCCAGAGTTCTGGGCTCAAGGGGTGACCACGACGGTGATGGGCAAGACGAGCAAGTCGCCGGGCGCAGGTGCCCCTGCTGCGTCAGTAGCAGGCAATCGCCGCAAGGTATCCGCGTCGTACCAACCGGCTGCCAGCCGGTAGCGCCCGGGTGGAATGCCGGGCGGGAGCGTAAGCTCCACCGGATCCCTCAAGAATTCCCCTTTTTCCCAAGAGAGCGCCGGGCATGTACCGCGACAGGGCGGAGCGTCCTGCTGTGCGAGCGGGCGGCCATCGACGCCGAGCAGATGCACGAACCGTACCAGAATCCTCGCCTGGGGGGGCGTCCACGCGCCACGCCAGATCGAAGCTGAGGGATTGGCCAGGGTGGACGACCACGCGGTCGGCCGTGTCGTTCCCATTGGGCGCCAGTCCCCCGGGCGGCGCTGCGGGGACGATGAGATTGGCGGTGCCAGTTTCGACTATAGAGACCCCCGCCAAGGCGACTGTCGCCTGGCCGGAAGGGGCCATCTGGCCAAAGGTCCCCGCGAGAGGCCGCATGTTCGAAGGCAGGCTGAACTGTCTCGGCCGGCCAGCTACGTTGACCAGGGCGAGTTGCCGGGCCAAGCTCCCATCCGGCAGGCTCAGCCAAAGCTCGTGTGCACCCGGCGCAAGCTCGGGCTGCAGGCGGACGTCAACATAGGTGTGCACGAACTGAGCGGCAGGGATAGCGCGCGGGATTGTTACGGTCACTGCTGATGAGGTGCCGAAAATTGCGGGCTGTTTGCCGCTGCCTGCCCCTCCTGTTGGCCCTGCGGGGCTGCCGGCGAGAGCGGGATCCAGGCTCACCACGATAGGCTGGTCCGCGCTCAATGGCCGGTCGATGCGCCAGTAGAGCCGCAAGGTCAGGGTCTCGCCAGGTGCACTAGCCTGCGGCAAGTTATCCATCCCTACCAGGCTGAATCCCGCCGCAAAGGGTACGGGCATGGGGCGGTCAACTCGGGGCGGCATGCCCGGGCCGGCCGGGCGCGTGACGGTGACAGGCGCGAGAGGTATGCCATTGTGTCCGCTCGCACCGAAGGGGATCACCGGCTGCAGGCTGCCGGCATCATAGACCCGGACGCCGAGTGTTGCCTGACCGATCGGCTCCGTGTCTGGCACCGGCACGAGGTGATAGGTAGAGACGGTCATGGCGGTCCGGTCGTCGCCGGGGAACGGAGCCTGTTCGGGCCACAGCCACTGATCCGCGCTGGCGAGCCGGTGACCTTGAGGGTCGGCCAGATCGACTGCCGCCCGCAAGCTGGCTACTGGGCCCTGAACTCGCCAGTCAAGCACAGCCCACAAGGAGCTGCCTGCCTGGGCGGTCAGGCCGCTGCGGTCGGCGTTGGGGAAGGCCGCTCCCAGGTGGGCAGAAATGAGCGTCAGCTTGGGTGAAAACCGGCGTTCGATCACGACTTCTTGCCCTGGAGCGGCGAAGTGCGGTCGGGCATCGAGCACATAAGTCTGCAGATCCATGGCTGGCAATGTGTCGTGGGCCACCAGACTCCCCTCTCGCCCCAGGTAGAAAGGTAATACGCCCCGTGCGTCGGCGTCGCTGTTCGGCAGCTCGCGCCAGAGTGGCAGGATCACGCGGCGGCCAGCGGACCCTCTGCCGAGCCTGTCGTTCAGCCAAGCCTCGGCATCGATCTGGCCGATCGGCGCGTTCTCCATGGGAATCTGGCGGAAACCAAAGGCGAGGCTCGCCGTGCTGTCCGACGAAAGCGGCAGCACGACGGTGGCGGGCGGCCCGGCTTGATGGTCGGTCTGTGACAGCCGCTGCCCGAGCGTCCAGAGATCGACCTGAAAGGCATCCTGGAGCTCGGGCCGGCTGGCCCAGGTGACGAAATAGGCGCTGGCCGTGCGCACTGCCTCGCCGAGCCCCAGCGCGGCCACGAGAATCGCCAGCCCTGCGACCAGCACGGTTCCCACCTTTGGATTTTGGGCCGGCCGCGCCTGGCCGGGCGCCGGCCCGGAATCGAGGAAGGGCCGCCTCAGGTCGCGGGCATGGCGTAGCCTATCGGCCAGCTCGGCAACCGGCCAGGCTGCCAGGAGCAGAGCAGGGGGCAGTGCTGCCAGCAGGCGCAGCGAGTGCGGATTGGTCTCGGCAGCGAGAACGGCAGGAACGCAGAGCAGGCCCCACCAAGCCAGCAAGGTGACGGCGACCTGGTCGCGGCGCCTCAGCCGCCAAAGCGCCCACAACAGCCCGAGCGCAAAGAAGCCGGCCAGCCAGGGAGCGAACGGTGGGCGAAAGGGTATGTTCTGCCGGGAAGCGGGATCGCCGGTCAGGCCAAGGAAGACCCCCACCACCAGCCTGAGACTGTCGCCCAGCCAATTCCACTGCCCTGACGGTGAGGCGCCCTGGGCCACGCGAAACACGGCGATCCGTGCAAACAGGTCTTGCGGGTGCAGCGCGAAGTGCAGCGCGAGCGGCGCCACGGCGACTGCATAACCAGCGAGCGCCCAAGGCAAGGTTGCAAGCAGACTGCGGCGCCGGTCGCGCTTCAGGCCCAGGAACAGGGCTGGCCAGAGCAACGGGGTGATGCGGGCCGCAAGGTATGTTGAGATGCTGAGCCCGGCGACGAGCCCGAATACCGCGGCGCGTCTCGGTCCGGGGCGAGCGGTCCACGAGAGCCACGCAACCACAGCCAGGAGCAGAATGAGCGGGAGCGCATTGACGCGCAGCCCAAGGCGGTTGATATCCTGTGGCCAGAAGTTTGCGGCCCAGAAACCGGCGCTTGCCAATCCGGCCCAGGTGCCGAGCCAGGGACGCCCGCGCCATAGAGCTCGACCGGCCAGGCAGAGCAGTGGCACCACGAGCGTACCCAGAAGAGCGGCTGGGAGGCGCTCAGCCCATGCCTGGCCGTCCCAGGCAGCCACAAAAGGCGTTGCTAGATAGATATAGAGCGGTTCCTCGCCGTAGTTGCGCGGAAAGAATACCTGGAAGTGGCCGTGGAGCAGGTCGCGAGCGTCGAGGCCTTCGACCGCCTCATCGGCCCACAAGCCCGGCGGGAGCTGGTTCAGCCGCCAGGTGCGCAGCAGCAGCGTCGAGAACGTGAGAGCGACCACTGCCGAAATGAGGATGAGCCGCGGAACACGAGCCTGGATTGCACGCCTCATCGCAGGGGGCGTTGAAGAGACGAGATCCACAGCCTGGCAGTCTACATCAGCCTGCCGGTAGGGCCAAATGGGGAACGCTCGAACCGAGCGTACGCAGCTGAGACCCTGCCGCGGGTAGTGCCCGGGCCGGGCCCAGGGCGCCGGCCAGAGCATCCCGCGGCCCGCAGCGCGCGTGGGCCTGCGACGAGGGTGGCCGCTTGTGCGTCCGGCATGGCCGGCGCCCCGACAGCCGCGCTAGCGCACACTGGCATAAGCAAGCCGCCGGTTGGGCAGCCAGGGCCTTTCCCCTTTCTCTTTCCGACCTGCATGTCTCTGCGCCGCCAGCGCTGCGTTTCAGGCGACCATCGGCTCGCTCGTGGCGGCGGCGAGGATCTCTTGAACCCTTTGCGCAGCGTCCGGTGCCAGCGGCTTCGCCCGGTGCTCCCGAATAATGCGCCGCACCCTCTCATTCAAGCGCTGACCCAGGGTGGTCGCGCCTGCTTCCAGCCATTGGGGCCTGATCTTGCGATCGAACAGCTTCGGGAACCAGAATTCGCGGTAATGCTTCAGGGTGGCCTGGGTTCCCAGGAACTGGCCGCCCGGCCCGACGGCGTCGAGCTCGTCCACGAGTAACGTCTCGGGGTTGACCTCGATGCCCTTCACGATGTGATCGGTCATGGCGACCAGCTCATCGGTCAGGACAATCATCTCATAGGATGTGGTCAAGCCGCTCTCCATGTAGCCCACATCATGGATCAGATTAGCGCCGGTGAACTTGGCCATCATCACGGACAGGGTGGCCTCGGCGGAAGCCTGCTCATCCATGACCTTGGCATCGGAGCAGCCGGCATAGCCCCAGGTGGGGATGCCGTACCAGCGTCCGAGTTGTGCCACGGCAGCCTTGGTGAGCTGGAACTCGGGCGACGCATAGCAGCACTGCATGGAACCCATGTCCATATGCTCCAGCCCGGCTCCGAAGACGAAGGGCGCTCCGCGGCGCCGCCTTTGATGGACCACGATGCTGCTGAGGATCTCAGCCAGCGACATGACCAGGCCACCGGCCATGGTGATGGGGGCTGTGGCGCCCATCTGCGGGCCCGGCGAGTGAACCACGGGCAGCTGGTAGTCGGCCATGAGCAGCAGCTTATCGACCGCCGTCTCGGATTGCTTCAGCGGCGAGCTGGGCTCCGAGTAAAGCAAGATATGCTGCTGCTCGGTGAGGGCATCGTAGCCGCCTGCCACGGCAGCCGCCATGTCGATGGCACGTTGGCAACTTGCGCGGTCGTTGGTGACGAACACGATAGGCTTTGTGGTATGTTCTAGCATCGCGGCCATCTGCACATCGTAAGTTGCGTGCTCGGGCACATCTCTCGGGATGCCGATGGACATCACGAAATGGATGTTGGGGAGCGGCTCGCAGAGACGATAGCCGGCGGCGATGTCCGCCTGGGTGAAGGCACGGTGAGCTCCCGTGTCAGGGTCGAGGTAGTTCAGGCAGTCCGATCCGGTGCCGAAGTAGGTCCGGGTGCCCTCAGATACATAGCCGGCACGCCGTCGCGGTCGCACATGACGATGCGACTGGGCACGGTGGATAGGGCGTCCTCGATCAGGGCGGCCGGGAACTTAACCAGGTTGCCATCGGAGAGGAAGGCGCCGGCCTTGGCCAGCATGTCAAGCGCCTCACGGTGGAAGAACCGGATGCCCGTTCGGCGCAGAACCTCCAGGGCTGCCAGGTGTAGGTCTCGGATCTGGCACTCGGAGAGGACCGCGAACTGCGGTGACGCAAACACAACGGAATTGGCTGTTTTCATACGTTTCTTGCTCCTTACTCTTGAACTTTGAAAAGAGGGCCGTGGCCCGGTACGACGAGATTTGCTCGCCGCAAGACAAGTTGCCGGCTCATCACCGGTGTAGCCCTGATCTACGAAGGCCACCTCTGGATCGAGATTGTTCTGCAACATACGATAAGGCGTCTCGATGAGCCAGTTCTTGCAGGTGAGCTGTACGCCCCGCTGGGCACGGATGGTGCGCGTCCTGGATGTCTCCAGCGAGCGGAATTGGACGGGTGTATTGTAGCGCGGCTCTGCTGATTTGACAAGTGGCGACAATCGCTGTAGCATGTCATATAGATGACTATATAACACCCCCGCGGGCCTTCCGGGGCTGTGAGGTGCTTCCCTATGATCCAACTGACCGCCGAAAGCCTGACGGTCGAGCAGCTCGTTGCCGTTGCGCGCGCCGGTGCACTGGTAGCACCGCTCGGCGCCGCCATCGAGGCCCGGATGGAAAGCAGCCACCAATGGGTGGTTGGCGCCGTCGCAAGCGAGGACAAGATGATCTATGGGGTGAATACCGGCTTCGGCTCGCTGGCAAATCGGCAGGTGAGCGCAACGCAGGCGCAGCAGCTCTCGCGTAACGTGATCCTGGCCTGCGCCACCGGCGTGGACGCGCCGCTTCCGGCCGAGGTTGTGCGCGGCATGATGTTGGTCCGGGCAAACATGCTGGCACGCGGCCTGTCAGGTGTCTGCCCGGCGCTGGCCACGACGCTGATCGCCATGCTGAATGCCGGCGTGACCCCGCATGTGCCGGGAAAAGGTTCGCTCGGCGCCAGCGGTGACCTGGCGCCCCTGGCACATATTGCGGCCGTGCTGACGCGCGACCGCAACCCGGCCGGCGACGGCTATAGCGGGCAGGCGTGGTACAAGGGTGAGTTGATGACCGGCGCGGAAGCGATGGCTCGCGCTGGCATCGAACGCCAAGTGCTGGAGGCCAAGGAAGGCCTGGCCCTGACCAACGGCACGGACTTCATGGTCGCGAGTGGCGCGCTGGCGATCTATGATGCCGAGCGGCTCTGCTGGCCCACGCCCAGATCGCGGCCGCCATGAGCCTGGAGGCGCTTCTGGGGCTTACTGCGGCGTTCGATCCGGCGCTTCAGGCCGCCGGCGGCCAGCCCGGCCAGGCGAGCGTCGCCGCATGCCTCTGCGGCTGGTCGAAGGCAGCCGCCTGGTAAATTCAGACGCCACGCCCGTGCAAGATGCCTACAGCCTCCGCTGCACGCCACAGGTGCTTGGCCCTATCGCCGACATGCTGAGTTTCCTGCGCACTCGCTTTGCGGCCGCCCTGAACGCAGCGACAGACAACCCGCTGATCCTCGTCGACGGCCAGGGGAGCTATCGCTCGGTCTCTGGCGGCAATTTTG
>CAWEHT010000041.1:0-7841 GCA_963808455.1 uncultured Chloroflexia bacterium
AAGAGGTTAGCCTGCATCCACTAATCGGCGTCAGCCGCCCTGGCTCAGCGTGATATCCTTGAACTGAAGGTCGTCCCAGGTAAAGATCCTGTCCTCCAACATGGGCAAAGCCCCTGTGATGGTGACCTCGATGTCGTTCGGGCCGGCCTCAAGCAGCCCGGCCGGCACCTGCCAGCTGCAGGCAACCCAGCTGTTGCTATAATCCTCGGGAGGGAACGGCGGCTCCAGGCGCCGGCCATCGATCCACACCGCATTTCCCCAACTATTGCTCTGCATGAGCCGCATGACGAGCTGCCAGGGGCCACGGCCCGGGTCCCTGATGTAGAAAGTGCCGCGCCAGACCGTGCTGGGATTGCGGCCGCCGTAGAGGGGCGCCCGGGCAGCGGAATAGCTCCGGTGGCCCAGATGCACGATATCATCGGCGGCAAGCACCTGGTATCGATCCGGGGCCGCCGCCGTGCTGAGCCGGGGGCCGGGCAGGGCGGCCAGCGCTGAGAGGCCCGGCCGCAGCGCTTCATCCAACGGCCCCGGCAGGGTCGGGATCGACGCCAGGCGCGGCAGCGACGCCGCTCCAGCGCCCGGGCCGTCCCCGGGCTCGAGGATCCCCGGCGACGATGTGCCTACAGCCGCGTCGTCCCCGTAGTCACCCCCGCCCCCAGACGCGAAGGCGCCCTCTTCCTGGCAGCCGCGCCCATCCCTGCACCCCGCCCCGGCGAAGGACGCAGCCAGGGCGCGGTAGGCCGGCCGGGGTGTCCCGTCGGGCTTCAACAAGCTGTAGCCGGGCCACGCCGTGCCTTGCTCACCGCCGAGGTTCCACACCGACATCAGCCCCAGCCAGGGCCACGACGCCGGCGCCATCCTGAAAGCCCGGACCAGATAGGCGGCCTGCTGGGCCTCAGTGACGGCCTGCCACGCCGCAGGCCCGCTGGCGCTGACCGTCCAACCCATTTCGGTAGCCCATATCGGCTTGGCCTGGTCGCCATGTGCGACCATGATCGCGCGCAGATGCTGCCAGGCGGGCCATGTTCAGCCCCTGGTGTGCTCCGTGGAGGTCGTCCGGCGGATAGCCGAAGCCATAAGGATGGGCGCCAAGCACGTCGAAATAGGGCGCCGCCCCGGCCCGGTACATTGCATCCAGGTATTCGCGGTCGTCTTCGGCAGCAGCGGTGTCGTCGCCGGTCAACGCCAGCCCTGCGCTCACCACCCACGCCCGCGGGTCGGCGCCCTTGACCGCCTGGTAGCCGGCCTTAAGCGGCACGCGCCATACGCGGCCGGGTCGGGCGGCTTGCCGCCCCATTCAGAAGCCAGGTTGGGCTCGTTCCACAGGATGTAGGCGAGCACGTGCCCGCGATAGCGGGATGCCACCGCCCGGACGAAGCCGGCATAGTCGGCCAGCCTGTCAGGCGGGGCGTCAACGGTCGCGGGCGCCGCCACCGACCAGGCCGGGTTCTGGTCCAACCGCACGACCAGGTCCAGGCCATAGTACTCCGCTCCGGCAACGACCTCATCCGCCGCCTGCCAGTGATATTCGCCAGCGCGTGGGCTCGATCTGGCGCCAGCTGAAGAGGTCCACTACCGTGTCGAAGCCCGCCTGGCACGCCAGCCCCAGCGTGCGGGCGTCGCCCGGAAGGAGCTGGACCGCCCGGCGGGGCCCCGGCCCGGCCCGGGCGGCGCCTGCGGTGCCCAGGGCGATGCCCAACAGGACGGCAACCAGCGCCACCCGGCCCACGATCCCCGCCCGCCGCGTGACTCCCCTGGCCAGGCTCACATCCCCGCCCGCAGCGCTTGGCTCGTGGCAATGGGAACCTGCGGCACGGGGGACCAGGTTTCGCTATGGTCGGCGGAGGCAGAGAGGCCGCCGGCAGCTCCGGCAATGGCCGGCCCACCGCCGTGCACGAGCGGGAGGATCGCGTGGATCGGCTTCCCGGCGAGGCAGCCGTGCGACAGGCCCGCCGGCCCCCTATGATGGCTGGTCCTCAGACCGTCGGGGCTGGCCGTGCCAACACAAACCGCGCCGGCCCACGAAGGGTCGCGGGCCGGCGCAGTTTGTGCAATGTTCAGGGGACCGGGCACCTGCAGGGGCTGCCAGGCCGGTTCAGAGGGCGCCTCTGGTTGTCGGGCAGGCATCGAGCGTAGCAGCACGGCGACGCCCGCCAACAGCAGCAACGCCGCCAGACAACCAGAAACGCGAAGGGCGAACGCGATCACACCTGCAGTGTAATATAAGTCCTATTTCTCGTCCAGCAGGCGCAACAGCTCGTTGTATTCTTCGTCCTTGATGCCGAAGTAGTTATCCGGCTGAGGGAAGACCCTGCCGGTCACTTCCGTCACATATTCGTGCAGCCCGTCGGCGATGGCCTTGCCGGCGTCGGCGAACTTCTTGGCCATCCGGGGGGTAAACTTGGGATAGAGCCCGAACATGTCGTGGAAGATCAACAGCTGCCCATCGGCGTGCGGCCCGCTGCCCAGGCTGATGATCGGGATCTGCACGCGGTCGGTGATCAGCCCGCAGATGCGATCGGGCACCATCTCCAGGAGGATGGCCATGCAACCAGCCGCCTCCAACGCCACCGCGTCGTTCGACGATCTTCTTGGCCTGCCGGGCGCTCTTGCCCTGGAGGCGGAAGCCGCCGAGGCTCGACACGCTCTGCGGGGTCAGCCCCAGGTGCCCCATCACAGGGATGCCGGCGTTGACGATGGCCCGGACGCGCGGCAGGACCTCTAGCCCACCTTCCAGCTTGATGCCGTCGCAAGCCGCCTGGGCCATGAAGCGCCCGGCGCTGAGCACGGCAATTTCGTCGGAAGGCTGATAGGTCATGTACGGCATGTCGCCGATCAGCCAGGCGTTAGGCGTGCCGCGGCGCACGGCGGCGGCGTGGCGGATCATATCGTCCATCGTCACCGGGAGCGTGGAGTCGTAACCCAGCATCGTCATGCCCAGGCTGTCGCCCACCAGAACGATGTCGATCCCCGCCTGCTCGACCAGGTGGGCCATGGGGAAATCATAGCAGGTGATCATGGTGATAGGTGTGCCCTTTTGCATCTTTTCGAAGAGCACCGGCAGGTTTACTTTCTTGCGATCGGACATGATGAAACTCCTCGATAATCAGGCGGCAACCGGCTGGGCCGCAGCGGCAAGCTGCTCTTCGGCCGCAGCCAGCACGCTTTGAATGGTGGCGTCCACCTGGGGCGCCAGCGGCTCGGCGTGATGGGTCTTCAGGATCTTCTGCAGACGTCCCGCAACGCGTTCCTCGAAGCTTTTGCTGCCCCGCCCCTGCCATATCGGGTAACTGTCGCGGTCGAGCAGCTTTGGCACCCAGATCTCCTGGCGGCACAGCGCGACAGAGCGGGGTTCGGCCACGAAATACTTGCCCGGTCCTATCTCGTCGATGAGGTCCAGCATAATGGTCTCGGGGCTCACTTCGACCCCGCGGATCAGACGCCTGACCATGGCGATGATCTCATCGGCCGCGACCACCATGCCCAGCGAGCCAATGTCGGCGCAATCCAGAAAGCCGACGTCATGCACGAGCGAGGCGCCGCTCAGGGCCGACATGAGGACCTGGACCGTGTACTCCAGCGCGGCCTGCCCGTCCATGAGCTTGCTTTCCGAAGCGCCCGCCGTGCCCATGAAGGGCACCCCGAGATAGCGGCCCAGGTCGGAGCAAGCTGCGCTGTACAGGCTCATCTCGGGGGCTCCGTACGCCACGCGGGCATTGCGCAGGTCCATGGGCGCGGGCACGCCTCCGAGCACCGTCGGGGCCCCCGGCTTCTTGAGCTGGAAGATGGCAAGCCCGCTGAGCGCGTTGGCGAGATAGATCACCAGGCCCGAGGCGCCGGTGGCCGGCGACGACATCCCCACAGTGGGGCCACCCAGGTAGACCACCGGGAGGTCATGCTCGATCGCCCATAACATGTGGGTCAGGTCCTCGTCAGTGTGGACCAATGGCGATTGGTAGGTGCCGAAAAAGGCCAGCGAAGGGCGCCGCCGCAGGGACGTTTCGCTGCCTGCCACAGCCAGCGCGATCTCGTAGGTGGCTCGCAGGCTCTCCAGGCAGAAGGCCCAGGCCAGGATCGGCTTGGTCGTGTTGGCCACCATCTCGGCGTACTCGTAGGCGGCGCTCAGCATCGGCGTCACGTCGCAAATCTGGACCAGCCCCATGACGTAATCCAGGTTGTCCAATGCGTCACAGACCTGCGCCGTCATCGCCGCGTCACCACGCCGGCCTAGCCTGTGCTCGCCCGTCCAGGGATCGATGACGTGCGGATTGGTGAGCCCGGGGCCGAAATTCACGCGGTCGGGACATACCTGCATGGGATGGCTGCCATCGCGGCCCCACAGCGTGAAGCTGCGCGGTGCCGTCACCAGCGCGCGCTCTGCACGATGTGTGCCGGCAGGCGCACGCGCTGGCCGTCAACGTCAGCCCCGGCGCGTGCGCAGAAATCCCGCGCCTCGGCATTCATGATGTTGACGCCCGTGCGCTGCAGGCATTCCAGAGTGGCCAGATACAGCTCGTGACAGGCCCCGTCGGTGAGCACCCTCATCTGAGGGGTTTGGCAGCCCGACCGGTTGGCAGTGATCATAGCATTCCTCCTCACACGTGCCCGTAGTAGTCGCGATGTACTGCGACCGAATAGGCATAATCCAGCAGGGTGCCCCAACTGAAGATCGGGATATCGATCTCGCGCTTGTAGGTCCCGCGCGAAGGGCGGGAACCCGGTGCATTCCAGCACCATGGCCCCCATGTTCGGGTGCTGCTCGAAGAAGGCGGTCCCAACGGCCACAAACTCGCGCTCGGCCTTTTCGTAACACGCCCCTGGAGGGTCGCTCCTGAGGCCTTTCGTCCAGAGGTGGTCGAACTCCTCGCACTGACCGTCGTCCAGCGCCCCGCCCACCACGTAATTGCTGCCCGGCGCGATGCCCACGGCAGTCAGATGGCGCTCCGCCAGGTAGCGTTTTTGGGCGAGCAGGATGCCGACCACCCTGTCAGGCCCGATCAATTGCTGGGCCAGCGGCACCTGCAACAGGCTGGACATAAACGCCGGCACCCTGACCGCCGCAGCGATCTCACGCTGGAAGTAAGCGAAGTAGCCGCACTCGGCGGCGATCGCCCGGCACCCCATGCGCTCCAGCCGCCGGGCCGCTTGGATGACCGGCTCCAGGCAGCCCGACTTGTCGGGCAGGTTGACCAGGTTGTGGATATCCACCCCTGTGGCCACGTCGTACTGAACGGGGAATGGGAATGCGCTGGCATTGCGCACATCGCCGGGGAAACCGGGGTACACGTCGTCCAGGATGATGATGCCGAGCCCCATCCCGTAGCAGCGCTGATCAGGGCGCGCCCGCATCCCTCGAATGCCTTGATCTCGTCCGGCTGGCATATCCACCTTCCTATCTTACAACTTTGCCAGCGCCTGGTCGAGATCGGCGATGATGTCTTGCGGGTCCTCCAGGCCCACCGAAAGGCGGATCAGACCGTCGTCGATGCCGGCGGCCATGCGTTCCTCGCGCGTCAGGTGCTCGTGCGTGATCGTGGGTGGATGCATGCAGATCGTCCGGCTCGTGCCGAAGGTCACCGCATGGACCACGAGCTTGAGGCTGTTCATGACGGTCGCCGCGCCCGCCATACCGTCCGGGACCACAAACGACAGCAGGCCACCGCCCGCCTTCATCTGGCGCTGGGCCAGCGCATGGCCCGGATGCCCGGGCAGGGTGGGGTAGTTGACGTGCCGCACGCGCGTGGTGCGCGGCCAGGAAGGTGGCCACGGCCAGGGAGTTGGTGCTGTGCCGTTCCATGCGCAGCGACAGCGTTTCCAGATACTGGAGGGTCAGCCAGGCCTCGAAAGGTTGCATGATGGCGCCGATGAACTCGGTGGTGTTCCAGCGGACATCTTCCACCAGCGCTTCAGGACCGACCACGGCCCCGCCCAGCACGCTGGCATTGCCCGAAAGGAACTTCGTAATGGAAAGCAACACGATATCCGCCCCGAGCGCCATTGGCTGCTGCAGCGCGGCGGTCGCCGTGGTGTTGTCGACCATCAGTGGCACGCCCTGGGCATGCGCCACGTCGGCGATGGCCCGGATGTCTGTGACGAACAGACAGGGATTGCTGGGCGTCTCGACCCAAACCAGCCGGGTGCGCCCATCGATAGCTTGCGCCCAGCAATCGGGGTCGTCCGGGGCGTTCACGAAGCGGAACTGCACGCCACAGCGCTCGGGGAAAATCGTCGCCGCCTGCTTGTAGCCCTCACCGAAAACATTGAGGCTGGTGACGACATTGTCGCCCGGGCGGGCGATCGTGGAAACCAGGTTAAACAGCGCTTGCGATCCCGAAGAAGCGGTCACGGCCGACTCGCCGCCTTCCAGCGCGGCCAGCCTTTTCTCCAGCACGCTCACCGTCGGCGTCTTGCTACGCCCATAGATGTAGTCGGGGAAGCGATCGAAACTCTCGTACGGGTAGGTCATCGATTGGACGAGGGGCGGCACGAAAGATCGGAACTCGGCCGTGTCGCCATGGGGATCAAACCCCGAATGGAGGGCACGTGTATCGAAGCCCAACCCGGCATCAGGGCCGCCGGCGGGCCGGGCTTCCGGATCGTAAACCCAACGATCGCGCATGAAGAACGGCTTCTCGGTGTGCATCGCGGTTTCTACTCCATTTTCTCCTGCGTGGCAACGTGCGGTTCAGATGGCTAGCTGCGGGTCGAAGCGCACCCCTGTTCGCGTTCGACAATCTTGCGCAGGTCTTTCTGCGTCGATTCCGGCAGCGGCTCGGCGCGGTGGCGTACCAGGATTCTCGTCGACCTTGACGGCTGCCCGTTGCTCCATCGTCGTCGAGCCTTTCTGCTGCCATCGCGAGAACGGGTTCTTGTCGATCAGTTTCGAGTAGTAAGGTTCCTTGTAATGGCGAAGCGTGTGCGGGTGGTCGAGGTAGCTGCCCGCGGGCCCCAGCTCCTCGATCACGTCGAGCGCCAGCGTCTCGTCGGTTACTGTCACGCCGGCCGTGGCCGCCCGCAGCCAGGCGATGGTATCGTCGCCGATCACCAGCTGCTGAAGCGAGCCCTGAAGCCCGGCGTCCATGAAGCCGACATCATGCACGATGTTGGCCCCGTGCAGCAGCGCCGTGAACAGGCTCAAGGCCAGCTCGATGCCCGCCTGCTGGTCGATCACTTTAGAGTCCGTCGATCCTCCGAGGCCGAACACCGGGAGGCCGTAGTATTTGCCCATGGATGTCGGCACACCCTGCTCGTCGGCCAGCACGTAATTGCCCACCATCGTCTGGAGGTTATACGGTCCCCCGTTCCAGCCTGGGACGGCCACCGGCGTGCCCTCGTTCACGAGTTGCGCCAGCACGATCCCCAACAGGGTGCCCGCGTTCATGGACGCCATACAGCCGGCGGTGGTCACCGGCGAGTTGACGCCACCGGCGTTGAGCGGGATGTAGAGGAGAGGCAGGCCTTTCCCGGCCAGGAACATGCACTTCTGCAAGGCCTCCTCGTTGGCGATCAGCCCCGAGGTGACGTTGATGTACAGGTCGCGAACGGCCTGCGCCGGAAAGCCTCGGCTCCGCCCGCCACCGCCTCGCACATCTCGATGGCCGCCGCGTAGCCGCCGAAGTCAGGCGAGTGAAGATGATCGGTCGGCTGTGTGGTTGAGCATGAGCTCCATCTGGTAGCGATCTGTAAGATCCGCTGGTCCACATCGGATGGCAGGAACTGCGACATCACAAAGCTTAGCTCAGGCAGGGCGTCCTCAATGGTGGCGGCATCCACCACATCCTGCATCAGGGGGCGCCGGCGCTAGCATGTACGGGTGTCGAGTAGAAAAAAAAAAAAAAAAA
>CAWEHT010000042.1:0-24469 GCA_963808455.1 uncultured Chloroflexia bacterium
ACGTTGCCGCCGTCGCTCTGCGTGCCGAAGCATCCCTTGCGCCACAGGACGGCCGGGCGCAAAGCGCGTTCAGCCGCATTGTTGGTGGGATCGACGCCTTCCACGGTCAGGAAGGTCCAGAGCGCCGGCCACAAGCGCAGCAAGTCGTTGCAAAACGCGCGCACCTTGTGCAGGGGCAAAGCCTGACCTTCTTCCAACAGTTGGCGCAGCTGGGCTTGTACGGGTTGCATGGCGGTTTGCAGACCCATGCGATCCAGTTCGCCGTTTTTGAAACGATGCCAGATGACAAACAAGTCGTGGATCTGCGCCAAAGCTTTCTGGCCCCAGGCGGCCAGCGGGTCAGGCAATTCGCTGAAGGCCACCCAGTTGCGTTTCAAATGCAACCAACAGATTTGGCGCCGTTCAACCGGCAATTTCAAGTAAGCTGTGAAGCGATCCGAGCCCACAATCCCTTGAAACGCCTTGCCCAGCAGTTTCTCAAGATATTCGGCGCTGCGTTGCGTGGCTACCAGGAAGACGGTGGCGCTGACGGTGACCATCACCCACAGCCAGCGCCGTTTGCCACCCTGCTTCCAGCCCGTTTCGTCCACATTGCTGTTACCAGCCGTGGCCGCGGCCGTTTGGCTTTCGGTGTAAGGTGTTTCCAGAGCTTTGCTGAGCACCTGGCACAAGTGAATCACGGCCCCGGGACTGATCGGCAGATGGAAGACGTCCGGCAGCAACACCGCGATCTCCCGCACGCTCAAGCGGAACCGACCGTGCAGCAGTCCGATCAACGCGACGACGCCCGGACTGAAAGCCCCCGGTGGTACATCTGGCGGGCGTGCTGCCTTAACCTGCGCCCCGCAATTGGGACAAGTCACTTCGTGGTAACGGTGTTCCACGACCTCGGGCTTGATATCGGGCAGGTCCCAGATTTGTTGGCGCACAACTTCGCCGGTGTCCGGCAAGTCGGCGGCCAGCGCCGCCTGGCACTCAGGGCAGGTCTCGGCGCGATGCTCAAATGTGTTCTTGAGTTCGTTCTCCGGCAGCAGCGGGCGTTCATGGAATTGGTGGCCCAACTGCCCGCCGCGCTTCCGCCCGCTGGACGGGCGCTGTGGACGAGGCGGTGCGCTGGGCGGATCACTCGACGGCGGTCGAGAAGAATTCTGCGAGGTTTGGCCCAGCCGTGCTTGCAATTCAGCGACCTGAGCCTGAAGCGTTTGCAGCTGAGTATGCATCTCGCTGATTTGAGTGTCCTGTCTGCTGACTTGAGTTTAGAGCTCAACCGCCTAACAAGTAAGCACGCACCTTAACATAACAAGAAACTGCTGGTACAAAGGCTTGTGAGGCAATAAATCACATGGCTATCCAACAGTTTCGCGATGCAGTATACCAAAGCCTGACCCAACGCGCCGCAGCACTTATGGATTTGCTGGACGCACTCACAGGCGCTGGACACGTCAACTCGCCGGTGGCTTTGAGCGAAGAACCACCCTTTCGGCGAGAGTTCAGCTCTGTGTACGATGCGCTTGAGAACGGCGAGATTGACGCCGCAGCGTTGGCCAAAGTATTGGGCGCACAGCAGCCGGTGGACGGCGAGACCGTAGCCGGGCGTGAAATTTACGCCATTGACGCCACACCCAACCCGCGGATAGAGGCCGAGACCTTGCCGGATCGCAGCTGGCTGAAAAGCGAGAAAGATGAACCGGCCCGTCCGGGTCTCAAGTTCTCCTGGTTGGTGCGCTTGGTGCAACGGCGACCATCCTGGGTCGCGCCGCTGGACGTGCAGCGCATTGCCACCACCAGCACCGACACGCAAACGGCGGTGGCCCAGGTGCAGGCGCTGGACAGATTGAGCACCCGGCTGAAAGTCGTGGTCGCCGACAGTCTGTACGGGAACCACTGGTTCCTGGGCGTGTTTTTGGTCGTCAAAACCGTCGCGGCGCTGGTGCGTTTGCGCCAAAACCAGAACTTGTACGCGGCGCCCCCGCTGCGGGTTCCCGGCAAACGCGGCGCTCCACGCAAGCACGGTCCAGTTTTCAAACTTAAGCAACTATCTTGGCCGGCCGAACGCCGCGAAACCTTTGATCTGAACGGCCAAACGGTGCAGTTGCAAGCCTGGACCGATTTGCACCTGCGCAAGCTGCCGACCTTGGCCGGGCTCCTGTTGCGGGTCCAATTCTTGAAAGCCGACGGCACGCCGCGTTACAAACGGCCGCTCTGGCTTTTTTGGACGGGACCGACCAGCGTGGCGCTGGCAGACTTGTGTCGCATGTATCTTTGGCGTTTCGCCATCGAGCATGCATTTCGTTTCTTGAAGCAACACACGGGCTTGAACGCCTGCCGATCCACCAACCCGGTGGTCATCGAGCATTGGATGTGGCTTTGCGCCCTGGCTTATTGGCAATTGCTGCTCATGCGTCGGGAGGTAGATGATCTACGACCGGCCTGGCAACCGTCGTTACGAAGCCATCAGACCTTGCTGCTCACGGCGGGCCAAGTGCAGCGCGGCGCTCGACGTTTTCTGCTTGAGTTGGGCAGTCCGGCGCCGGTCGCCGGACCCGCAGGTAAAGGAACCGGACAGCGTCCCGGGCTATCGTCCGAAGCCGCGGCCGCGCTATCCGGTCGTCAAAAAGGGCTCAAAACCCCAAAAAGCGACCGTAACTAACGTGCCGGCCGTCGTCTAAACGCACCGGCGGACAACTGCAGCTTTGTTAAAGTCCGCTGCTTCGTCAACGCGACGCTTCGTCCTACCTGTCAACCATCGTCGCGCCGTTATGTAACTCTAAACTCAAGTGCTGACCAATGCCTCCAAAGCGCGTATGTAAGCCTGGGCCACTGGCGGCAGGCTGGCTCGTACTTCATCAGGCAGATGGGGCATCTCGATCACGGCTGTATCCTACCACAAAATGATGTTCTCGGATACTTTATGGCAAGTCGATGATTGCACCCCTTGAACGGGTACCTTTGCCCTCAAGCAGGCCTTGGAATTGTACGACTTCTACACCCAGAAGCTGGCGGAGTGCGACGCTGAGATCGAGCGCCAGTTCAGCAACCTCAAGCCGACGCTGCCGCCGGAAGAGCTGCTGCCTCTGGACACCAGCGACAAGCCGGAGAGTAACAGCAAGAACGGGCCCAGCTATGACGCCCGCACCCTGCTGTACCAGTGGGTGGGCGTCAACCTGGTGGCCATCAGCGGCTTGAACGCCAGCACGGTGCAGACGATCCTGTCCGAGATCGGCACCGACATGAACGCCTGGCCCAGTGACAAGCATTTTTGCTCCTGGCTGGGGCTGGCACCCCACAATGATATCTCGGGCGGTAAGGTGCTGCGCAGTCGCACGCTCAAGACCCACAACCGAGCCGGCCAAGCCTTCCGCCTGGCGGCGCTGTCGGTGAGTCGCAGTCCGCAGACGGCCTTTGGCGCCTTTTACCGGCGCCTCCGCGGGCGGCTGGGACCCAAGCAGGCCATTGTGGCCACCGCCCATAAGATGGCGCGGGCCTTTTACGCCATGCTCAAGAATCATGTGCCCTACCAAGACCTGGGTGGTGAAGAGTACGAACGCCGGGCCCGCGAACGCGAACTGCGCAACCTGCAAAAACGCGCCAAGAAGCTGGGCATGGCACTGGTCCCGGCTGCCGCGGCCTGAGCAGGGACGGCAGTTTCTTGAAAGTCCCCCATGCCGCCGCGCCGGCACATGGGCGGCCAAGAAACCCGCCAATGTCACCCTGAGGCCGGGTCCCGTGACGCACTTGACGAGCAGGGTCGCCCAGGCCGAAGGGTCCGTCGCCGGGGAGTTTCTTGGTAGCGGGTCTATCCCCAATCACCGTCGCCAGCGAGCCACAGCGAAGAATCCGTGTCAGGAGTTTTTTAGGCAGCGGGTATGCAAGCCGGCCTGCGCCGCGGCGACCCGCCAGCGACGAAGTCCCCGCAGGGGGCGAATCCGTCTCTGTGTCACCGAAGGGGTCCCGTGTTTCTGCACCAGGCTTGTGCACGTCGCGGCCTTCTTGTGCGGCCTCCTGGCCCCCACAAAGAAGCACAAAGAACGGGCGCCTTCAAGGAACGCAGCCTCCGGATCGGCCGCGTTGCTGCCGGCGGCATCCACCATCATGCATTGCAGACGCCTGTCGCAGGACCAAGGTAATCTGGCGGGCTCCACGGTTCGGGGCCATACTTGAGCCTGGTATTCTAACGCGCCCACGTATCCGATTGGGGGGGTGCGCGCCGGGGGGCCGTCCCGCCCAGAGCTGAAGCCACCGTGCTGAATGGACGAAGCCCCGGCGGGCTGGCCACCACGCTGAGTGTCCATCCGCTAAATTCCTCGCGGGGCCGCCGAGGGTTGAAACCCGTCGGCTGATACATCAAGCCTGTTCAAACAGGCTGAGATGCCGGTCGTCAGTGCACCTCGGTGCACTTCGTGTGCCAGCCTGGCACTTGCAGTGCCAGGCGCCAGTGTGCAGCCAACTTGCCGGATGAACCACTAAGTGTCCATCCGGGAAGTTCCTGCCGCCAGGGCGGCCCGCCGGCACCGGGAGCATGGCGCTAAAGCAACCGTGCTCAGTAGGCCAGGCCCCGCTGGGGCTGGCCTCGTGCCTCGGCGTCAGCCCGCCGCAGCGGGCTTCGTTCTCTCAGGCCGATCCCTTCAGGGTCGGGCCTGGGACGCGGCCGGGCCCTTTCGATCACTTTCTCAGGAGGCGAACCCGCATGTGGGACGCACCCTCGAACGACCCGCCGGGCGCCCAGAGCTCTTGGGCAACCCAACCACCGCCTCTGCGCCCGGCCAGGCACGGGCTGACGGTCGTCTTGCTGGCCCTGGTGGCCCTGGGCCTCTGCTGGCTGGCGTGGATCTTCATCCTTTCGCGCCATCTGCCGCCCCACCGGGTAAAGGCCGGGCCCGGCACCCTCCGCGTGCTGTTCATCGGCAACAGCTACACTTATGTCAATAATCTGCCGGGCCTGGTGATGGCGCTGTCGGCGGGCGAGGCGAAGCCGCTCGACGCGGAGATGGTCGTGGAGGGCGGGGCCACGCTCGACCAGTTGTGGGCCGAAGGGGATGCGCTGGCCGCCATCAGGCGCGGGAATTGGGACTACGTCGTGCTGCAGGAGCAGAGCAACCTCGGCTCGGGGCTGGTGATTAACGGCATCCAGCAGATCGGTGACCCATCCGCCTTCGAGGGGTCGGTGCGCCGCTTCGACTCGGCCATCGGGGAGGCCGGTGCCACCACGGTCCTCTACCTGACCTGGGCGCGCCGTAGCGCGCCCCAGACCCAGGACACGTTGAACGCAGCCTACCTGGCGAGCGCCGAGGACGTGCACGCCACGGTTGCGCCGGTCGGCCCGGCCTGGGAGCTCGCCCGCGAGTCGGGCCAGGGATGGGACCTGTATCAGGGCGACGGCTCGCACCCCAGCCCCGCCGGCTCTTACCTGGCCGCCTGCGTGTTCTACGCGACATTCTACCGGAAGAGCCCCGAGGGGCTGCCGGCCAGGATCTCAAGCCGCCTCGTCGATGCGTCGGGCACGCTGCAGACGGGGAACGTCAACCTTGCGCCCGCCGCCGCGCTGGCGCTCCAGCAGTTCGCAGTGCAGGCGGTGGCCGCGCAACATTGATGGGCCGGCCCCCGGCAACTAAACCTCAGGCACCCGCCAGCTCGGCGATGCGCCGGTTTGCATCGCCCCGGTAGAGGCCGCCGTGATAGCAAATCACGGCCTGTATGTCGAACCGCGTGAACTTCTCCAGCGACCTGGTCGCCACGGCGAGGTCGGCAGTCGCGCTCGGGGACGGCCCGCCCAGCTGCCCGTCGTTCACGACCATGGCATCGCCGGTGATCAAGGTCTTGCTCGATCGATGATAGATGGAGATATGCCCCGGCGTGTGGCCGGGCGTGGTGATCACGGTCAGCCCGCCGCCGTAGGGCAACTCCTCGCCGTCGGCAACCGTCCTCGTGACCTGAGCCCTGGGCGGGTTCGCGAGCAGCGCCGCAAATGACTTCCGCCGGGCCTCTGCGACCTCCGGCTGCAGCGAGGCCATCATCCTGGCCATCGCTTCCGGGTTCATCTTGATCAGCTGCTTCTCGCCCTGGATGTACGGCTTTTCGATCTCGCTCGCCATGACCTCGACCTTCTGCGGCGCGCCCTCCAGCATCGCCGGCAGCCCACCGAGGTGATCGATATCCTGGTGCGTCAGGATGACCGCGCCCAGCCGCTCGATTGGCACCCCGGCCGCGGCCATGGCCTCACGGAACAGCGGCAACTGGCCGGGGAATCCCGCGTCCACCAGCAGCGCCGTCGCCGGGTCCCAAATCAGCGCCGGATTGATGGTCGTCGCCCGGCCCATGGCGGCGGACGAGATCTCCAGCATCTCCAGGCCTTCCGCTATCAGCATGTCGAACCTCCAAATCGATGCGTGCGCCCGAATTCATCCGGCATATTCTAGCACGGTTGGCCCGTGTTTCCATTGTGCGGGTTCGCAATTGTCGAATCGAGTCAGGCGATTTGATTCTTCTGGGGTCGGGAGGTCCCTGATTGGCTTGACTTGTTTGAGGTCGGGTGGGGGTTTGCTACAACCGCTGCGGGCGGTGCGGCCCCGGTGGGCCAGCGACCCATGGCGGGGCCGCACCGTCCGACGGGGTCTCAGGCGTGCGCCTGGCCCGGCGCGGGCACCGCGCCAATCTGCTGCATAAGGCTGAGCGCATCGAGATTGACCCAGTTTTCGGCCAGCTTGCCGTCGACCACCCGGAAGATGCCGGTCGCGAGCACCGATATGGGCCTGCCGGTGGCGGGTACGCCCATCAGCGGGCCGCTGTGGGTGCCGGTGATCCGGAAACGGGCCGCCACCTTGTTGCCGTCCTCGATGCTGTCTTCCACCTGGAGCTTGAGATTGCTGAAGGCCATGCGCCAGAGACCCAGCAGCTGCTCGGCCCCGGCCAGCCCGCTCATCGGCGGCAGGCTGGGATCGTGGTTCACCCAGTCGGCGGTGAAGTTTTCGGCCACTGCGCTCGCGGGCGCAGAAAAGGAATTCAGGGCGCGTTCGAGAATTTCGGCATTGCGATGGGACACGGGTAAGTACCTCCAACTTGAAGATGTGAAGCACATGTACTCTACTTGTGCTGTGCTTGAATGCAGTGGCCCGTATTCCCAAGAGGGTGTAGAAAGCGAATTGACAACCTGGCTTTCACGTGCTATCTTCAGCCAGCGCGGTGAGTTGCCAATTCCACACCCAGTGCCAGCAACCCCGGCTGGGCCCGGCTCCTTGAGCCCGAAGCGTGCACGGATCGGGCGGCATGGCTCTCCCGCGCCGGCGACAGCCCTGCCCGCTTCTGACCGCCCGCGGGTGTGGACGTTTCTGAGAGGCACGCATGAAGCATTCCCGGTCACTGCCATCCCGGCCAACCCGCAGGCCGCATCGCGCCATGGTGCCGGGCAGTTGGGCGCACGCGGGGTGCGCTGCGCCCAACTGCAGAGGGCTCTTCCGCGCCATCTTCGAGCGCAGCCACGTCATCCAGGTCCTGATCGACCCCGTCACGGGTGCCGTCGTGGATGCCAATCCGGCCGCCTGCGCGTTCTATGGCTGCGCACGCGACGCGTTCCGGGGCATGCGGGCAGCCGATTTCAGTCTCCACACGCCCGAGGAGGTGCAGGCGAACCTTCATGGGGCCCAGACCGGGCAGGCGCTCGACCAGACCGCGCGCCATTCGGCGGGGCGATGGCGCGGTCCGCGACGTGGAGGTCAGGTTCAGCAGCCTCGAGGCAGCAGGCCGGCCGCTGCTGTGTGCCGTCGTCACCGACATCACGGGGCGCGTCCAGGCCGAGGCCCTGCTGCACATCCAGAACGAGCTCAGCGCCGCCCTGGCCGCGACCATCGACCTGGCCGAGGCGCTGCGTCTGACGCTGGACACCGCCATGCAGATCGAGGGCATCGACTGCGGCGCCATTTACCTGCCCGATGCGCTTACCGGCGACCTGGACCTGGCGATGCAGCGTGGCCTGTCGCCCGAGTTCGCCGCCGGCGTGGCGCATTACGACGCCGCCAGCCGCCGGGCCGCCCTCGCCTACGCCGGCAAGCCCACCTTGCGCGGACCGGCCGATGCCGGCCACTCCCAGGAGCTGAGGGCCCGTGAGGGCCTGCGCCTTGTCCTCAGCGTGCCGGTGCTGGATGAGGGACGCTTGCTTTGCGAGGTGGTTGTGGCATCGCGCACGTCGGAAGCCTTTCCGCCTGCGGTCGGCGACGCCTTCGAGGCCCTCGCCCGCCAGGTGGGCAGCGCCCTGGCGCGCATCCAGGCCGGGGCCGCGCTGCGCGAGAAAGAGGAACAGCTGCGCCTGGCGCTGGGCGGCGCCGGGCTCGGCACATGGGACTGGAATGTGCCGTCAGGCGTGGTAACCTACAACGAGCGCTGGGCCGAGATGCTCGGCTATGCCCTGGCCGAAGTCAACCCGCATCTCCGGACCTGGGAGCGCTGGGTGCACCCGGACGACGCTAGCCGCGTGGCGCAGCGCATCGAGGAGCACTTCGCAGGCCGGCTGCCCATTCACGAGGTCGAGTACCGCCTGCGGCACAAGGACGGCCATTGGGTCTGGGTGTTGGAAAAGGGCCGCGTCATCGAGCGCTGCCCGGACGGCCGCCCGCTGAGGGTTTGCGGCACCGCCCTGGACATCACCGATCGCGTGCGCATGGACGAGGCGCTGCGCGCGAGCGAGGAGCGCTACCGCAGCGTCGTCTCGGCCCTGGCCGAAGGGATCGTCCTGCCAGCAGGCCGGCGGCGAGATCACGGCGTGCAACGCCAGCGCGCAGCGCATCCTGGGGTTGACCGCGGACCAGATGATGGGGCACGCACCGGTTGACCCGCGCTGGCACGCCATCCGCGAAAATGGCGCGCCTTTTACCATGGCGGACAGCCCGTTGATGGAGACCCTGCGAACCGGCCAGGCGCTGCGCGAGGTCATCATTGGGATCTGCAAGCCCGGCGGCGAGATCAGCTGGGCCTCGATCGACACGGAGCCGCTCCGGCACCCGGGCGAGAGCGCCCCCTACGCGGTCGTGGCAGGCCTTGTGGATATCACAACCCGCAAGCCGGCCGAGATCGAGAGGCAGGCGACCCTGGCCAGCCTGGCGGAGCGGGAAGCGGTGCTCCGCGGCCTCGTGAGCTACTCCTCAGATGGCATCCTGATGACCGATGAAGCCGGCACGCTCACCGAGTGGAACCCGGCCGAGGAGCGGATCTCCGGCCTGGCCCGGAGCGAGGCCATCGGCCGGCCGATCTGGGAGGTCCAGCTCGCGCTCTGCCCGCCCGAGATGCGCAGCGACGGTACCCTCGCCCGCATCGAAGCGGCGTTTGCCGAGCTCTTGCGCAGCGGCAAGGCACCCTTCATCGGCCTCTCGACCGACCTGACCATCACGCGCCCGGATGGCGAGCGGCGCTTCGAACAATCCGTGTCGTTTTGCGTGCCGACCATGCGCGGCTTCCGGTTTGGCGCCATCATCCGCGACATGACGGACGCGCGCCGCGACGCCGAGAACCTGGTCCAGAGGCAGAAATTTGAAAGCATCGGCTTGCTTGCCGGCGGGATCGCGCACGATTTCAATAATCTCGCCCAGGCCGCGCTCGGCCACACAGAGCTGGCGCTGAAGGCCCTGGCACCCGATCACCCGGCTGCCCGGCGTCTGAGGAAAATCATCGCGCCCATCCAGCGCGCCGCCGATTTGACCCGCCAGCTGATGGCCTATGCTGGCCTGGGCAAGTACCTGGCGCAGGCTGAAGACCTGGCGCAGATCATCCGCGACAGCGCGGGCCTGGCCCACGCCGTGCTGCCCCAAGACACAGAGCTGCTGCTCGAGCTGAGCTCCGACCTGCCGCCGATCCACGCCGACCGCAACCAGGTCCAGCAAGCGCTCATGAACCTCGTTCTCAACGCCGGCGAAGCTATCGAGGACGGCCGGGGCAGTGTTACCATCCGTGTGGGGCGCCGGACCGTGGCCGCGGGCAAGGAGGCGGGCTACGTGGCGGGGGCCGTGCCGGGGCCAGGCGATTACGTATCTATGCAGGTCGCCGATACCGGCGCGGGTATGGATGCCGGCACGCTGGCCCGCGCCTGCGAGCCGTTCTTCAGCACACGCTTCACCGGCCGCGGGCTGGGCTTGCCGGCCGTTCTCGGCATCCTGCGCAGCCACGCCGGCGGCCTGATACTGGAGAGCCAGCCGGGCCAGGGCACAGTCGTCACGGTGCTGTGGCCCGTAGCCATAGGCGCGCCCATCGCCCAGGCCGGCCCCGGCCGCGAGGCCGGGCGGCGGGGCCGGCCGGAGCGGCGCCCCGCCCAAGGACCGTGCTGGTGGTGGACGACGAGGCGCAGGTGCTGGAGGCGCTGGCCGACTGCCTGAGCCTGGCGGGCGCCGAGGCCCTGACGGCGTCGGACGGGCGGCAAGCCGTGGCCCTCTTCGCCGAGCGCCACGCGGAGATCGGCCTCGTCATCCTGGATGTGCTCATGCCGGTCATGAACGGCGGCGTGGCCCTGCGCGAGCTGCGACGGATAGACCCGACCGTGCCGGTTGTGCTGGCTTCTGGCTACGACGGCCACGAGATCGAGGGACGCCTGGCCGAGTGGCAGATCAGCGAGCGGCCGGACGGTTTCCTGCAGAAGCCGTTCGGCCTCGACGAGGCGCAAGCCATCGTGAGCCGTTTTGTGGGCCAGTGAGATGCCGGTACAGCCGGCACGCCAGGCCTTCCCTTCGATAGCTGACCTACCGCCCGAGCTCCGCGAAAAATCCTTGGGTCCGTGCCGTCCTGGCCAGCTCCCGCAGGATCAGGCCGAAATCCTTGATCCACGCCGGGCTGCCGTCCCGCTCCGCCAACTCCACCAGCTCCACCAGGCTCGGCGCGCCGGGCAGGTTGCGCCAGGCGTACCACAGCGTGAACACCGTCAGGCTGGCCGGGTTGATCAGCCCCTCGTCGGCCTCTTCCGCCGGCTCTGCCGGGGGCGCATCGCTCGTCAGCGCGGCAAGCTGCTGGCGGATGGCCTCACGGTCGCGCCGGCGTGCCGCTTCTCCCGCGTCGGTCCCGTCCGGCCAGAACAGGCGCGGGTTACAGCGCTTCGGCCGCGTCGGCCCAGGCCACGAACAGGTCCGCCGGGCAGTTCTGCGCCAATCCCTCGAGGCCGTCCCACTCCGGCGGCAGCTCGCCGGGCTGCCAGTCCGAGGAGAGAGGATAGAGAAGTGAGGAAAGAGCTTCGGACTCGTTTCTCACTTCTCCGTCCTCACTTCTCGCCGCAGGCGGCCGCAGCACTTCCACGCCGCGGAGGCAGGCCAGCATGTAGGCCCGGCGCAGGCCCAGCGTCAGCGTGATCCAATCGGGGTCGTCGGCCGGCAGCCGGTCCACGCCGCGCGCCTTCAGCCGCTCCTGATACCAGCCCCAGGCGTCGCGCCGCAGGCTGTCCTGCCGCACGTAGTCCAACATGTTGGCCGTCGAGACGGTCAAGCGCAAGCCCGCAAGCCCCTGCCCCTTCGTTGCACTCAGGGCAAGCTCTGAGCGCAGAGAAGGGTCGCCGAGGGGCTCTGGGAAGCGGTACTCAACGATCAGTAGCATGTCTCACGTCCCCGTGTACGCCGCGCGGAGGTTGGTCAGCGTGACCGTGATCGGCGGCGCGGCCTCGCCGGCCACGTCCAGCATCTCCCAGCGCGAGTCCAGGCGGATCAGGTCGGCGCCGTTGGCCTCCACGTTGCCGCCCAGGTAGACCTGCGCCGTGGGCACCTGCACGCGGCAGCTTGTAGGGCACGCTGCATGCAGGCATGTTGGCGCCGGTGGTCCAGCTGAAATCGAGCGCCGCCTCGGGGATCAGGGCCGAGGGCGCCGAGCCGTACAGGCTGCCCCAGTTGATCGACCGGTACACGCTGGCCGCCATGTCCACGCCGGTCAGGTCGCCGTAGATGTCTGTGCCGTTGGGCGGGAAGTCGGCCCGGCCCCAGGTGTGCAGCTTCTTCTCGTCCTTGTACAACCCCTGGTCGATGTTGAGCTTGTGCGAGAGCGCCAGGCCCTCGAGCTGGCCGCCGTCCCACAGGGCCGAGAAAGCCCCACTGTACGGGCTGAACGGCTGGTTCGTTTCCGAGGCCACCGTCTCGGTTCCCAGGGAGGGCGCCTCCGAGATGCCGTAGCCGGTGAGGTCCATGACCATGCCGGCCGCGTCGGCAGTCAGCAGTGTCTTGGTGAAGCGCACGTCGGTGGTGGCCCGCTCGAAAGTGGCGCTGTTGCCGGCGCTGGGGTCGGCCGTGCGCCACAGCATGGACAGCCAGGAGATGGCCGCCCGATCGGCCAGGGTGAAGACGTGGTTGTAGTAGGCCGCGCTGCCCGGCGTAGTCTGCGCGGAGAGTCACCGAAGGCGAGCCGCTGACCGCGGTCAGGCTGTCCGTAGCCAGCTGTAGCGTGCCGGCCGCCATGCTGGCCATCGTGCCCTGAAAGGTGATCGTGAAGGGCCCCGGCGCCGTGCCGCTTACCGCGACGTTGCCCGCGCCGATATTGGTGAGACCGGTCAGGGCTGTCTGGATCTGCGCGTTGGTAGGGTCATAGACGATGCTGCTGGTAGTCAGCCAGCCCAACGAAGGGCTGCCGGCGCTGAAGAAGCGCAGCGTGAAGGTGCCACCCGTCGGCGAGCCGGTGATCGTGAGCGACCACACTTCAGTAGCCGCTGTCACGGCGGCCGGCACGTCGGCGAATCCCGATCCGATCAGGTGCAGGCCCACCTGGTCAGGGTAGAGCCGGCACTTGAACTTGATGTTCTCCAGGTAGTTGGCCGCGATGCGGCGCGACTGCCGGGAGGTCGGGCGCAGCGTCAGGCCGGCGTGCTGGTTCTTGGGCTCGATCCAATCGAAGGCCGGCTGCATCTGGCTCTGGTCGCCGATGCCGGCGATGAAGGGATAGCTGGCGCTGCCGGCAGCCTCCGTGCCCTTGGCCGCCTGCTGCGCCAGGGCAAAACGTACGGTCTGTGAAGACGGTGCTGTCACTGTGCGTATCTCCTCTCCCAGGAGTGAGGACGGAGGAGTGAGAAGAGAGGACCGGACGGGCGCACACAGTCTTGCATGTCGTTTCTCACTTCTCTATCCTCTTTTCTACGGCAGGAGTGAGGGCGGAGGAGTGATCGCGGAGCATCCCGCAGGGGGAAGTGACATGCAGGGCCGCGGGCGGCTGTCCGGATTCTCTTTTCTCTCTTCTCTATACTCTTTTCATACTCTTTTCTCGTCACGCCTGCGCCTCGATTTCCACGCTGACCCTTGCCAGCCCGCGCCACAGGCCGCCCGCGCCGGCCACCTTCAGCACCCACACGTCCAGACCGCCGATCAGCGTGCGCCGCACGACCTCGCCGATGCTGGATTGGGGCGTGCTGCCCAGGTAGAGCAGGTTAGGCCGGGCGCGCAGTGACTCGCGCACCCGTGTGCCCAGCGTCTTGGCATCGGCCAGCGCCGCCGGCCAGCTGGTGTCTTGCGCCAGGCAAAAGATGTCATAGGGCATGCTGGCCACCAGGTGCAGCTTGCCGTCGCCGAACTGGCCGTCGTCGAACTTCGCCACGTTGCCCACGATGAAGATGCCCGGGAGCTGGGATTCCTTGTCGCGCTGGCCGGTGTTGGGCGCCAGGAACTGTTCGTAGGTCGTGGCCGTCACCAGCTGCGCCTGCAGCGTCGTGTAGGCCGAGACAGGACCCAGGTCGGTGGTCAGGATGTCCACCAGGTAGCTGTCCAGGTCGTTCCACAGGGTGTCGGTCATTTGTTCAGCGCCCGGATGTACATGGGATGCAGCGGCTGCGCGGCGGCGGCGCGCCAATCCTGCAGCCGCTGGCCGGCGCACGGCCCCAAGGCTGCCGTGAGTAGTCCAGGTGCCTGGTAATCCATGAACCACTCGGCTAGCGGCCAATGGCGGCGCGCATCCAGATAGGCCCGCCAGACCACCGCACACACCAGCCGCCGATAGGCTACCTCGAGGGGATCGGCTTCCCGGCAGCGGCTGGTGTGGTGCAAGCCGGACATGTTCCTCATAGCGTTACCCCCACTGGCGTTACCCCCACAACCCGCCCGGCTCGACGGTGATGTCGCGCACCACGACGTCCCCGCGACCCACCTGCCAGCCTTCGCCGCGCCCGCCGCGGGCCAGGGCGAACATGGTCGGCATGGCGCCGGTGTCGGGCTGGTTCACGGCCAGCACGGCCTCGAGCTCGCGGTCCGCCTGGCTGTCCAGGTGGTGGTGCCGCGCTTCCGAGTCGACCTTCTCGACGCGTGTAGTGGTAGCCGCCGCCCGGCAGCGCCTCCGACTCCACGCTGTTGGACATGGCCAGGGCCAGCAGCGCCGCGCAGTGGTAGATCACGGCATTGCGATGTGCTGTGCCGTGGCACTGGTCGGCGTGGCGATGTGCGTGGCCCACAGGGTGTCCTCGGCCATGACGTCCGACTCGGCCACGCCCTCGTAGATCGGCGGCGCGATCAGGCTGTGGGCAGGATCGTACTATCGAGCGTGAGATCCAGCGCGGCGCGCACCGCGACGTAGTCGGATTGCGAGATGATTTGCCCCATGCCGGCTCCTGCTCGAACGCGAGAAGTGAGGACGGAGCAGTGATCGCGAAGCATCCCGTAGGGGAAACGAGCCCAACCAGCCGCTCGCGGCCCTGCATGTCTTTCCTCACTTCTCTATTCTCTTTTCTCGTGTGCGGTCGCAGCCGCTTCGGCACGGCCGCGCGCGGCGCATGTGGTTGCGCACGGGGTGCCGGGTCACGTGATGGCCCCGGCTGTGCCCCCAGGCCATTTAGCTGTCGCTCAATATGCCGGTCTCGAGCCAGTAAGTGCCGTCGAAGAGAAAACTGGCCATGGCGTACTGCGTAAGTGCGACACTGGTGCCGCTGGCGAATTTGTTGGGATCCCTTCAGGATCGTAATCGAGTTGCTGCCGGTATTGACCAGGGTCAGGCGTTCGCCGGCGGCGGCTCCCGCAGTGGAGAGTGTCGCATTGGTGATCACGCCCGCGGCGCTGATCGGCTGGTAGGTGCCCGTGGGCGCGATGGCCTCAGCGGCTGTGATAGTGAGACCCGTCTGCTTCGTATCGATTCGGAACGTCCCTGTCGTGTCGGTTGTCCCGGCCGCGAGGGTGGTGCCCGAGGCTATGCTGGTTCCGGCAGTTATGGCGTTGGTGATGGCCAGACTCGAGCCGATCTGCACGGTCGTGCATCTGAGCGTCCCAAAACTGCCCGTGCCCGTCACGGCCATGTTGCCGCCGAACGTGCCGTTGCCCAACGCGATCAGGTTGCCGGTCAGATTGAGGCTGTCCAGCCCGGTGACGTCGGCGCGCACCGCCGGGACAGCGCCGGGCAGAAAGGCCAGCACCAACAGCGCCAGCACGATCAGGCTGGCGGTAATGCGTGCGAGGTTGCTCTTCATGTTGCTTCTCCCTCAGTGAGAAACGAGGACGGAGAAGTGAGGAGAGAGCGGCATGTCTCACTTCTCTATCCGCTTTCCTCGTCTATCGCACCCGGCCGAGGTAGGGCCAGAACAGCGCCATGACAGCCGCGGCCATGATGATGAGCCGCACCAACGGATGGCCATCCATTTCAGCTGCGCTTCAGCGTCTTGCGCGTCGAGGCCGGCGGCCGCGCGCGTCCTTGTCCTTGCCCGCGTCGGCGAACGGCAGCTCCGTGTCATCCATGTACACGGTCGGGTCCGCGCTGGCTGCGGGCTCGTCGTCGCCCTCATCGACGTCCATCTCGGCCGGCTCCGGCGAGGGGATGATGATGATTTGGTTGTTCCCCAACGCCTCTTTGGCCTTCGGCGTCTGGCCGATGGTTACCGGCTTGCCGTCGCCGTAAACCACGACTTCGCCATTCGGGTGGCGCGGGTGCTTCTCCCAAAAGGCGATCTTGCTATCCTTGCGCACGCTGCGCACGGTAATGGTCTTCTGTGCCACTCAGTTTGCTCCTTACAGATATTTACCGCAGACCGCAGTGAGTCGCGTCATGCGTTGACGGTCAACGTCTTGACGGCGTTGGCGTCGAAGACGCAGAAGCCCATGACCTCGCTCAACACCAGGGCCTGCGTCTGGCGCAGCACGAAGCGCTCGATCTTGGTGATGTTGGCGCCGATCTCGTTGACCTCTTCCAGCGCCCAGCGGGTGTCCAGGCCCAAGATGATATTGGCCGCCGCGTCGGGCGTCCAGCCGATGCGCACGTCAGATTGCAGCGTGGGGTTGATGTGCGAGAAGGTGCCCAGCGTCTGCGCCTGCTGGATGAAGGAGATCGGGATGTTGGCCGTCCCCGTGTTGAGCAGGAACAGGTTCAGGGCAATGGTCGGCAGCACCAGCACCGCCGTCAGCACGTACGGGTTGTAGAACTGGATCTTGAAGTTGAGCCAGCCCTTCAAGCTGACCGTCCCCGATGTCGCCGCCGAGTCCATGGTGCTCAGGTTGTAATTGGTGGCGCCGTTGGAGTTGCCGTCGCCAGCGATCAGCACGCCCATGGCCGCATCGACCTTGTCCATTTCGGTCTGAATAGCCATACGTGCCACGTGCAGGGCCACGCGGTCGATGCGCTGCCGGCGCAGCATTTCATAGCTGGCCTCGAGCGCCCGGCCGTACTTGTGCAGCTTGATGATGTGGTCGGCGCCGGTCAGCGTGGCCGTGGGGATGTCCGCGCCTTCGGAGATCCTCACGCGGCGCTCGGCGCTCGCCGAATCCGTCAGGTAGTAAGCGCGGTAGGAATCCGTGTCGATGGGTGTGGTCAGCGCCACGATCTCGGCCAGCGGGATGGGCGGCGCCAGCTGCTTGACGCGCGCCGCCGCGGCGTCGGCGTAGGGGAACATCCACGATCCCGGCGCGTTGTCGGCCGAGGTGTAGATGGCCCGCTGGTAGGGCTCGCGCGTGATCACGGACTTGCCAGTCCCGGCGCGGCGCCACTGGCGGGCGTACCACTCCGGGATCAGCCCGCGCGTCTCCGGGTTCTCGTAGAACTTCTCATAGGTGTCGGCCCACACGCCCTGCTCGGGGATGCTGTTGATCTTCACATCAGCGCAGCGGAGCAGCCGGCTGAAGGAGTCCAGGCCGTCCTTGTACTCGTCGGACGGGTCCTGCACCTCCAGGTAGACCGACAGGTTCATGCCTTTCGAGTAGGCTTCGCGGTAGAGCGCCACCGCCGCGCCGGGCTCGCCGATGCTGCGCAGTAGCTCGCGGGGCGTGGGGTCATCGTGTCATTGGCTGCCATGAATCTCTCCCCCTCCTCTGCGGAGGTTATTGAGTCAGTCCGCCGGGGGCGGGTTAGTCCAATTCCACCACCACCGCGGTGGTCGTGGAGGCGTCAACGATGGTGTGGGCGCACAGGCCCAGCTCGGCGGCCGTGCCGGTATTGACCTCGCGGATGTAGCCGCCGGCGCTGGAGGCGTTGACGGCGCCGACGATGCGCTTGCCCACCGTGAGGCTGGCACCGGTGCCGCCGGGCAGCGTGCAGAAGCCCAGGTTTTGCACCGTGCAGAAGCCGTCATCCGTCACCTTGACGAGCAGCCCCTCGACCTGCGTGCCATCCAGGCACAGGCCGACCGTGGCGTTGCCGGTCAGGCCCACGGCCAGGCCGACCTGCGCCGAGCCGCCGGCCAGGGTGACGTTATAGGTGATCGACCCGTCGTACTCGAAAGTGGCGAAGTTCTCCTGCACGCCGGGCAGCATCGTGATCAAACGTGGATCGCTCATAGCCTACGCTCCATTCCGCCCGCTCAGTCCAGCTCCACCACCACCGCGGTGGGCGTGGACGCGTCAACGATGGTGTGGGCGCACAGGCCCAGTTCGGCCGCCGTCGCCGTCGCCACCTCGCGGATGTAGCCGGGCGCAGCCACCAGCAGCGCGCCGACGATGCGCTTGCCCACCGTGAGGCTGGCACCGGTGCCGCCGGGCAGCGTGCAGAAGCCCAGGTTTTGCACCGTGCAGAAGCCGTCGTCGGCCACTTTCACCAGCACACCCTCGACGTTCGAGCCGTCCGTGGCCAGGCCCACGGTGGCGGCGCTCACCAGCTTGACCGCCAGGCCGATGGAGACGGAGCCGCCGGCCAGGGTCGCGTTATAGACAATCGAGGTGTCATACTCGAAAGTGGCGAAGTCTTCCTGGACTCCAGGAAGCATGGTGATGGCACGTGGATCGGTCATGGGTTCCTTCTCCTCGGAGAGTAGTAAGGACGGAGGAGTGAGAAGTGAGCCCCAACCAGCCGCTCGCGGCCCTGCATGTCTTTCCTCACTTCTCTATCCTCTTTTCTCGTCTTATCCCTGGTACGCGCTGGCCGGCACCACCGGCTGGCGCTTGGCTGGCGCATTGGCGTTGTCCCGCTTGCCGGTCTCGCGCGGGTCGGTGTCGTTGGTCTGGCGCGTGGTCGTGATGACGCGCCCAGTCTGGTCGCGCAGCGGGTTACCCTTCCCGTCGGTCAGCACACGCGGCGCCGGAAAGCGCGCGTCGCCCTGTTGTTTCCAGTCGTCGCGCATCTGCTTGATGGTGGTGATCGGTGCCCGCTCGAGCAGGGCCTCGTAAGCCTCGCGCCTGAAGTCCTCGCCCAGCGCCCGCACACCCTCAGCCATGGCCGCGGCGATCAGGTCCCTGCGATAGGCCAGGCCATCGGCAGCCTGCAGGCGTAGGTTTTCGGCCTCGCCGGCCAGCGTCTTGACCTGGGCGGCCTGGGCCGCCAGCTGCTCGCGCTGCGTCCGCGCCTCGGCGCGCAGGGCGTCCAGCTCGCGCAGGGCCCGGGCGTCGGGCGCCGGATCTGGCCTGGGCTCAGTTTTCGGCTCTGCGTCCCTCTGCGCCCTCTGCGGTGAGATCGGCTCAGCCGCCGTCCACACGTGCTGGGCTCCGAACAGCGTCAAGCCCATGCTGCGGTAGCGCGCCTCCAGCATGCGCGCTACCTCGGGCCGTAAGCGGCCGGCCTCGGCTTCCTGGGTGGCCTTGATGATGCCGGCGCCGGGCGTAGCGCCGTCGTAGACCGGCGAGACCTCGGCCAGGTGGGCGTTGTGCACCCAGGCGGTGGCCATCTGTTCGCCCGTCTGGTTGCCGTCGCTGTCGTAGATCGGATAGGGCACGCCGGGGATGTGCTCGCAGCCCGGATCGCGCAGCATGTCCCGGCCGCACAGGGAACACCTGAACTGGAAGGGCTGGCCCGTGCCGTCCTCCAGCGGGTAGAAGCCGATGCTCACGTCCTTGGCGATGCCGCCGCGCACCCGCGTGATGAAGGGGTCGGTGTCGGGCAGGCCCTGCATGGTGTAGAACTCGGCCAGCGTGCGGGCCGCCCCATCGGCCAGGCCGTCGTCATGGCCTTCTTCGTACTTGCCGGTAAGGCTGGCGCCCAGGCCCAGTTGGTCGGTGCGGTGCGAGTCCTGGAGGCTCACGCCCTTCTCGGCGTCGCGGGCGAAGTTCTTCAGGCTCGAGGGATGCATGCGCGTGTAGTAGGCGTTCGACGCGGTTGTTGCTGATCTCCGCCGGGAAGAAGAACGGCGGGTGGTCGTCGAACACCTTGGGGTCCATGGCCCGCTGCCTCGCCAGCTCGTGCAGGTGCGCCACGCGCTCAGGGTGCATGTGCGGGTGGGGCAGCAGGATGCGGCCGGGGAATGCGTAGGGCGCCGCCGCGCGGCCGTCCTTGCCGTCCTCCTTGCCCTTGTTGAGCTTCTCGAAGTAGGCATCCAGCACCTTGCGGGCTTCGTCGCGCACGTCCTGCGGCAGGTCGTCGGTCTGCGGTAGGCGCGAAGCCGCGGCATGCAGCCCGGACGAACTCGCTTTCAGCTCGCCGCCGATCACGTCGGCGAAGGGCAGCTTGTAGGAGCCCTTGAGCTTCGGATCGGCGTCGTCGTGCGCCAGGAACGCCTTCGCAGCCTTGCCGGCGTCGGGATCGTCGGGCCAGCCGGCCCAGGCGAAGATGTGGTCCTGGGCCGCCTGCCCGTCCCAGGAATCGGTCTGCGCGATGGGCAGGTCACGCGCTGCCGAGCATTTCCAATCGCTCATGTGGTGCTCCCTTCGGGGCGTGTGCCGCCCTTATCAGGCTGGGTTCTTGTGTCCATTGTGGTTCCCGTTGCTGCCGGCGATCCCATGATGCTGCCGCTTCAGCTGCGCCTCCAACCCGTGCGCGTGGCGCGGGTCGATATCGACGTTCTGATTGCCCGCAACTTGCGGATCGGGCGTTTCGGTCTGCGGTCGCACCGGGCGCCACGAGCCGAACTCGCGGTCTGGCATCACGCCCGCGGTCTCCTGTGGGCTGTTGGGCGGCTCGGGCACGTAACCCTCGTGCTCCGGGCCGAAGTCCTCGCCATTCACGTCTGCTCCTCCTGGCCGCTGTGTCGGCAGCCTCATGCCGCGCAATCCGCCGAACTCGCGCAGCGCATTGACGTACGGCGCAAAACGTGGCGCCAGCGGGATGTCGAAGGCGTTGCGCGGCACTTGCAGCGGGTACCACTCGTCGTGAAACGCCGGGCAATCGTTGCAGTGCTGGGCCGCCGGATCGAGCTCCCAATAGCAATTCCAGCCGCTGGGCGCTACCGCATCCGTAGCCGGCGCGTCCTCGATGCGCCACCAACAGCGGCAGTTGGCGCCGCAGGCCGATGTGCCGTCACCGGGATAGACCGGCAGCTCCGGGACGCCGCGGCTCGTGGCCCGGGCAGCCTCATAAGCCGACACAGCTGATTGCAGGTAGAGGCTTGACCGGCTGCCCAGGGCCAGCGGCGAGAAATTGCCCGCCGCGATCTGCGCGGCGTACTGCTGCAAATAGCCATACTGCGCGCTCAATAACTGCGACAGCTGCGCCTGCCAGTCCGCCGGCGGCTCGCCTGCGGCCGCCGCGGGAGCCACCGCGTTGATCCCGCCGGCGCCGAAGAGCCACTGCGCGGAGTAGGCCGCCGCGATCAGGTCCCGCATGGCCAGCAGCCACTGCGGCAGCGACGTTTTGCCCGTGGCGAGCTGCCCGGCCAGAGCCCGGCCCTCTTCGCCGGCGCCGTCCGCGAAGCGATCCCGCAGGGCGATCATGGCGGCCGCACTCAGCAGACGCCCGGTGCGGTTATTGCGCCAGGCGTGGGCGTCGGGGTCCCAGGCCCAGTCATCGGCGTTGGGAGCGGCCCGTCGCGCCTGCACCCCGCCGCTCAGCAGGCCCGCGGTGTCCGGCAGTACGCGGTCCCACATATCCAAACCCGCCTGCAGGTCGCGCTCATCGACCTCCACCGTCTGCGGCAGCGGTGGGAGCGGCTCGTCGGCGCCGTCCGGGATGATTTTCGCCACCCGCATGCCCGCGTTCAGCTCCCGCATCCTGCGCAGCGCGGCCAGGGCCCGACCCTCCTCGCCTTGCGGCTGCGGCTCCGGGTTGGTCTGCACCACGCTGCCGCCGATGTGCATGGATGGCTGGCTCTCGATCACGGCCCGCGGCGCCGGCGCGTCGGCTTTGTGGCCGACCACGTTCATGGCGGCCTCATCCTGGCCGATGTACCCGGCGTTATACTGAGCGATGGCCGTCTCCGTCTGCAGGGCCAGCACCTGCGCATCGCGTAGCAGCTCGGCCGCCCGCAGCTCGCCGAACTGGAACGCCACGTCGGCCTGGATGCCCTGGCACTCCAGCGCCAACCGGAACTGTTTCGAGAGCAGGGTCTCGCAGGGATGCTGGATGCTCTTGATGCCGGCGGCGTAGACCTCCCACTCGCGGTTGGCCTGCGTCTCGTTCGACGACTGCGCCAGGCCCATCAGGAGCGGCATGCTCTTGAGCGCCCGCATGGAGAGCCGCTCGAGCGCCTCGATCAGGCCGTCCACGGCGCCGATGGCCTGGGCGTCACCGTGCCCACCGGGCGGTTGACCTCGACGACGTCGGTGTGGATGTAGGCGTCGTCGGGCTGGAGGGTGGCGTACATCTTCTGGATCTCCGAGACGGCCCCGTTGATCCAATCCTTGACGGTGGCCGGCTCGGTGGCCAGGTCGGGCGGCATGGTGGCCAGCAGCTTCTCGACGTTGACGGCCAGATCGAGGCGCGGGTAGCCCTGCTGGGCCACCACACGGCGCAGATCGTGCATCAGCCCCACCAGGAAGATGGTGGAGAAGAGCGCCGGCGAGGCCAGGGGCCGGCCGTAGGGGATGCCTGGCAGCGCATCGATGGGCGTGTAGGTGATGGTGGGCCAGTTCAGCTCCACCCAATGGCCGATCTGCCACTGGCCCAGCTGCCAGACGTAGCCCCGGATGACGTCCAGGAAGAGTTGGAAGCACGCCGAGGAGGGATCGGGCGTGGCCGAAATCCACCGGCTGATTGCGCTCGGCGCTCAACACGAGCTCGGAGAAGAAGGCGCCGCGCAGGAAGGCTGAGATGAAGAGGCGGTTGACTACCACGTCGAAAGACCCGTACAGGTCGTTGAGGTGTTGGAGGAAAGCGTCGAGGGCTGCCTCCGCGGCCTCGTCCGGTTCGCGGCCGGTAGGGCCGGCCTCGCCCTGCCCCTCGCTGCCCTTGGCCCCGCGCTTGTACGCCTTCAGCGTCCAGCCGGGGTTGCACATGCGCACGAAGTCCCACAGCGCCCGCGAGATGTCGGGCGAGAGGTCGGCCAGCAGCTGCATCAGCCTGGAAGTCGCCAACGTGCCTAGCGTGTCGGCGTCCAGGTCCAGCATGCGCCAGGTCTCGTCGGGCGACTCGGGCGCGGTGATCACGCGCGGCACGCCGTACCAGGTGACCTCGGTGTCAACGGAGAGGCGCCCGCCGGTGATGGGCGTGCCGAAGTCGGCCGCGTAGTTGCCGCTGAAGGCGCTGGCCTGGTTGGCGACCTTGTAGTCGCCCGACTCGAAGTTCATGGGGGCAGTGGTTGCCGTGCCGCGGCCTGCCCTGGGCGTACTGGAGGAGCCTGCCCTGGGCGCAGCGAAGGGACCGGCCGGACGCGCGGGTGAGGAGGAGTTGGAACCCCGCGCGCCGGCCGCGATCGAGGAGGATGCACGGCGCAGGCGGCCCAGCAGCCCGGCCAGGCCGCGCAAGGCCCGCCGAAGCGGTCCGAGGGATGGACGCGAAGGGCCGGTCACGCTATCACTATCCTCCTAAGTGGTGCATCCGGGAAGTTCATGCCACCAGGGCGGCCCGCCGGCGCCGGGAGCACGGCGCTGAAGCAACCGCGCTCAGTAGACCAGGCCCCCGCAGGGGCTGGCCTCGTGGCTCGGCATCAGCCCGCCGCAGCGGGCTTCGTTTTCTCAGCCCGAGCCCTTCAGGGTCGGGCTAGTGACACCGCGAACTTAGCGGATGAACCCCTTGGCATTGGCTTCTCTTCCTAATGTAGCACGTATGTTCTATCTGGACAAGTAGCAGATTTGCTGCATAGCGGGCCAGATCGCTGCCCGGCCCTGCCACGGGCAATTTTCGCCTTGAGATATTTTCCGCTATAATTAGGGCACTATTCATACATCGAGGCAAGCTCGAAGACCCCTTGGGAGGTACCGCATGGAATATCGTCGGTTAGGCAAGGCAGGGCTGCAGCTCAGCGAGCTTAGCCTGGGCGCCTGGGTCACGTATGGTGGCCAGGTAGGCCAGGAGGTGGCCGAGGAGTGCATGGCCGTCGCCTACGAGGCCGGGGTGAATTTCTTTGACAACGCCGAGTCATACGCCGGCGGCAACGCCGAGATCGTCATGGGCAATGTGATCAAGAAGCTTGGCTGGCGGCGCGAGGACCTGGTGGTGTTGACCAAGGTCTTTTGGGGAGGCCACGGGCGCGGGCCCAACGACCGCGGCCTATCTCACAAGCACCTCATCGAGGGTTTCCACAACTCGCTGCGCCGGCTGCAGATGGACTACGTGGACCTGATCTTCTGCCACCGGCCCGATCCGAACACGCCGATCGAGGAGACGGTGCGGGCGATGGATATCCTGATCAAGCAGGGCAAGGCGTTTTACTGGGGCACCTCGGAGTGGAGCGCCGCCGACATCATGCGGGCGGACGGCATTGCCCGCCAGTACGGGCTGACGCCCCCCTCGATGGAGCAGCCGCAGTACAACCAGCAATACGTAGACTGTACCGAGGAGATGCAGCGGCAGCGCGGTGGGGCGGGTGGCCGCAGCTTTAGAGGCGCTGCAAAGGCTGCCATCCTCTTTGGGCAGGCAGTGCCAGTATTCGTCGGCTTCTTTGACGGACATGTTGCAGGAGTTGCTCATAGAGATCAGCTGGAAAGGGCAATGGTTGGCGGGCCGGCCAGGCAATTTGATGTGTACTGAATGGACGTTGACCAGCGCCATGCCGCCATGGGCTGCAATCCAATCCAGTTTCTTCAGCCAGATTTCCGGGGTTGGCTCGGCAAAGAGGAGCAATACGTACGAACGAAGGACGTAGATAAAGACTGCCGCGGCGGTCGGCCATGTGGACTTCGACCGCAGCCCCGGCACCGCCTCCGACATGGGCCCCTCCAACTTCGGCGGCTCCATTCACTTCTTCTCGCCGGAGCTGAGCGACGAGGCCCACGTGCGCCTCGAAGAAACCTACGGCACCTGGAACACCAACCAGATCCTGGGCGACATCAAT
>CAWEHT010000043.1:0-24685 GCA_963808455.1 uncultured Chloroflexia bacterium
CAAGGGGTAGGACAAAGGACCGGGGCCGGTTGTCTATTCCAATAAGTTCGCACCGAGTCAGTGAGGAAGGGCAGGGCGGCACGGTGTTGTTGGCGACAAGTTGTCACGACGGTCAAGATGCGTGCGACAAACACGTTGCCGCCGTCGCTCTGCGTGCCGAAGCATCCCTTGCGCCACAGGACGGCCGGGCGCAAAGCGCGTTCAGCCGCATTGTTGGTGGGATCGACGCCTTCCACGGTCAGGAAGGTCCAGAGCGCCGGCCACAAGCGCAGCAAGTCGTTGCAAAACGCGCGCACCTTGTGCAGGGGCAAAGCCTGACCTTCTTCCAACAGTTGGCGCAGCTGGGCTTGTACGGGTTGCATGGCGGTTTGCAGACCCATGCGATCCAGTTCGCCGTTTTTGAAACGATGCCAGATGACAAACAAGTCGTGGATCTGCGCCAAAGCTTTCTGGCCCCAGGCGGCCAGCGGGTCAGGCAATTCGCTGAAGGCCACCCAGTTGCGTTTCAAATGCAACCAACAGATTTGGCGCCGTTCAACCGGCAATTTCAAGTAAGCTGTGAAGCGATCCGAGCCCACAATCCCTTGAAACGCCTTGCCCAGCAGTTTCTCAAGATATTCGGCGCTGCGTTGCGTGGCTACCAGGAAGACGGTGGCGCTGACGGTGACCATCACCCACAGCCAGCGCCGTTTGCCACCCTGCTTCCAGCCCGTTTCGTCCACATTGCTGTTACCAGCCGTGGCCGCGGCCGTTTGGCTTTCGGTGTAAGGTGTTTCCAGAGCTTTGCTGAGCACCTGGCACAAGTGAATCACGGCCCCGGGACTGATCGGCAGATGGAAGACGTCCGGCAGCAACACCGCGATCTCCCGCACGCTCAAGCGGAACCGACCGTGCAGCAGTCCGATCAACGCGACGACGCCCGGACTGAAAGCCCCCGGTGGTACATCTGGCGGGCGTGCTGCCTTAACCTGCGCCCCGCAATTGGGACAAGTCACTTCGTGGTAACGGTGTTCCACGACCTCGGGCTTGATATCGGGCAGGTCCCAGATTTGTTGGCGCACAACTTCGCCGGTGTCCGGCAAGTCGGCGGCCAGCGCCGCCTGGCACTCAGGGCAGGTCTCGGCGCGATGCTCAAATGTGTTCTTGAGTTCGTTCTCCGGCAGCAGCGGGCGTTCATGGAATTGGTGGCCCAACTGCCCGCCGCGCTTCCGCCCGCTGGACGGGCGCTGTGGACGAGGCGGTGCGCTGGGCGGATCACTCGACGGCGGTCGAGAAGAATTCTGCGAGGTTTGGCCCAGCCGTGCTTGCAATTCAGCGACCTGAGCCTGAAGCGTTTGCAGCTGAGTATGCATCTCGCTGATTTGAGTGTCCTGTCTGCTGACCAATGCCTCCAAAGCGCGTATGTAAGCCTGGGCCACTGGCGGCAGGCTGGCTCGTACTTCATCAGGCAGATGGGGCATCTCGATCACGGCTGTATCCTACCACAAAATGATGTTCTCGGATACTTTATGGCAAGTCGATGATTGCACCCCTTGAACGGGTACCTAAGTTCTATTACGGTGGACAGGCAGTTATCGAAGGGGTGATGATGCGCGGGCAGAACAGCATGGCTGTCGCCGTTCGGGCGCCGGATGGCACCATCGCCGTTCACGAAGAACCCCTGATGGGAGCGCTCTACAAGCAGAAGTGGGGTGGCTGGCCCTTCGTGCGAGGCGTGCGAATGCTTTGGGACGCTCTCGGGCTGGGCATACAGGCTCTCATGTGGTCGGCCGACGTGGCAGTATCGGCAGAGGGCGATGTCTCATTTAGCGGCCCGGTTGCCTGGACTACGCTGGCCGCCTCGCTCGCCGTGGCGATCGGCGTCTTCTTCCTCCTGCCGACGGTAGCCGCTCGTTGGCTCGCTCCGGCGTATGCCAACGGGCTGGTGGTGAGCGTGCTGGAGGGCGTGATACGTTTGGCCCTGTTCTTGGGCTATCTATGCGTCATCGGCCTCATGCCGGACGTCCGGCGGGTCTTTGGGTACCATGGCGCGGAGCACAAAACGATCAACGCCTATGAGGCCGGCGCTGCCTTGACGCCCGCGTCGGTGGCGCAGTACCCGACGGCCCACACGCGTTGTGGGACGAGTCTCCTGCTGTCGGTGATGGTGATCGCTATTCTGGTGTTTGCGCCGTTTCACTTTCAGAATTTGCTCCTGCGGCTGGCGTCCAGGCTCGTCTTGATCCCGGTTGTCGCCGGGATCGCGTATGAACTGATGCGCTTCACGGCGGCGCATCTGCAATGGTCATGGGTGCGCGCCCTCGTGGTTCCGGGGTTGGCGCTGCAGCGTCTGACCACGCGTGAGCCAGAGCCCGCCATGCTGGAGTGCGCTATCGCCGCGCTCCAGCCCGTTCTGGCCGCGGACGGCATCCTGATGGCACAGGCGATGGCTGCCCCAGTGCTGCCCACCCCGGCGGCAGTCTAGGATGTGATTTGAAGTGGCTCGGTGCCTGAGGAATTAGCCTCAGGGGCACGGGAGGCGCTGCCGGGGGAAAAGGCGACGTTGCTCTTCGGCGAGCCCATGGGAGTATTGATATGACAAAAGTGAGCATTGTCGGAGCGGGATTTGTTGGGTCTACCATCGCCCACTGGGCGATGGTGCAGGGCGGATGCCATTCCGTAGTGCTGGTAGATATCGCTGATGGCCTGGCGAAGGGCAAGATCCTGGACCTTATTCAGGCCGGTCCCATCGCGAACCATTCGATCGAGGCCATGGGCACTTCTGACTTCGCGGAGACTGAAGGCTCGGACGTTATCATCGTCACCGCAGGGATCGCGCGCAAACCCGGCATGACGCGGGAGGAGCTGGTCACCACGAACGCCGGGATCGTCAGCTCGGTGATCAAAGAGGTGGCGCCGGGTTCGCCCAACGCGGTGATCCTGATGATGACGAACCCTCTCGACAGCATGACTTATCTGGCATACAAGATGAGTGGCTTCCCGCGCGAGCGGGTCATCGGCCAGGCCGGGGTGCTGGACAGCGGCCGAATGCGGACCTTTATCGCCCAGGAAACAGGGATCAGCCCCGAGAACATTCATACGACCGTGTTGGGTGGGCATGGCGACGAAATGGTGCCCCTGGTGCGCTATTCCAATATTGCCGGCATCCCCCTGGAGCACTTCCTGACACAGGAGCAAATCGACCGCATCGTCGCGCGTACGCGCCAGGGCGGAGCCGAAATCGTGCAGTATCTGAAGACGGGCAGCGCGTTCTTCGCGCCGGGCGCGGCGGCCGCGCGGCATGATGGCTGCGATTGTGGGAAACAACCACGAGATCTTCCCAGCGTCGGTCTACCTGGAGGGCGAGTACGGGCTGCGCGATATCTGCTTCGGCGTTCCCATCCAGTTGGGCTGTTGCGGCGTCGAGCGCATCATCGAGCTGCCTCTGAACGGCGAGGAGATGTCGGCGCTCAACCGCTCCGCCGATCTCATCCGAGGCACGATGTCGGTCATGCAGTCCCGAGCATGAGTGAGGAGTATCCAGCGTCTGACGTGCTTGGCGACGTGCCCCCGGGGCATCGTTCGGGTTTCGTCGCCGTGGTTGGGCGACCGAATGTTGGGAAGTCGGCGCTAGTCAATCGGGTCCTGGGCCAGAAAATCGCGATTGTTTCGCCCAAGCCGCAAACGACCCGTAGCAGGCTGCTTGGCATCTTGACGCAGGCCCAGGCCCAGGTGATCTTCATGGATACGCCGGGGATTCATACGCCGCAGCATCGGCTCGGTGAGCTCATGGTGAGCACGGCGGCCCGGTCCATCCCGGATGCCGACCTGGTGCTGTGGGTGGTCAACGTGGCAGTGCCTCCACGAGGGTTGGATCGCCAGGTAGCGGCGATGCTGACGCCGCTGCCCCGAACGGTGCCCGTCTTCCTGGCGTTGAACAAGTGCGACCTGCTGGGGCCGGAGTGCAACGACGAGCGCGTCGAGGCCTACCAAAGTCTGGCGCCCCGGGCGGCGCCCTGGCTGGTGTCGGCGTTGCGAGGCGATGAAGTGGCCGGTTTGGTTGCTGCCATCATAGAGGCGCTGCCGCCCGGGCCGCGCTATTATCCCGAAGAGCAGATCACCGACCAACAGGAACGCTTTGTGGTGGCGGAGCTGGTGCGCGAACAGGTGCTGCTGCAGCTCGAGCAGGAGGTGCCGCACGCCGTGGCTGTATTGGTTGAGGAGTTCAAGGAGCGTAGCGAGGACCTGGTATACATTTCTGCGACGATCTACGTCGAACGTGACGGGCAAAAGGCCATCGTGCTTGGCAAAGACGGCCAGATGCTGAAGAGGATTGGGCAGGGCGCGCGCCAGAGCATCGAAGCCCTGGTCGGCAAGCGCGCCTATTTGGACCTGTGGGTGAAGGTGCGGCCCAAGTGGCGCAACGGAGACGCCGAGCTGCGCCGTCTCGGCTATACGCCGCCAGATAAAGGGCCGTAGCCGGGGACCATTCCGTTGCAAAGGGAGGTGATGAACCCCACGGCAGGCTGCTTTCACGCGCAGTTGGCGATTGGTCGTTTTCGGGAAAGGTCATTGTACGCAAAAGGAGAAAACCCCCCATGAACAGCTCAGGGCAGTCGTCGCTTGATGTCAATCGCCTGGTGACCGGGATGATCAGGGCATCCCGGCTAGATCAGGCCTTCTACAGCGAATTGAGAGCCGATACGAGCTGGACTCAGGACGCCTGGGTCGTGGTGATCGTCGTGTCCGTTCTAGGAGCGATTGGCGCTTTTCTGGGCTCCCTTCTCTTCGCACACAGCATCTTCGGAGCCATCGGCCAACTGATCTGGCAAATAGTTGCCGGTGTGGGCGGGTTCGCACTGTGGGCGTTTCTGGTCACGTGGGTCGGCAACTCGTGGTTCAAGGGCCAGGGCGACTTCGGCGAGGTGCAGCGGCTCTTGGGCTTTGCCTACTCGCCGCGCATCCTCAGCGTGGTCTCGTTCATCCCCTGCATTGGCCCACTGATTGCCTTGGTAGGCGCTATCTGGTCTTTGGTGACCGGCTATTTTGCCATCAAAGACGCGCTTGGCCAGGACAACACAAACGCCATCCTGACCATTGTTGTATCTTTCGTGATTGTCATCGTGGTCACCGCAGTTATCGGCACTGTTCTTGGCCTGGGCGCGTTTGTCGGCAGCCGACTGTAGGGAGGGGAGGCATGCTCGTCGGCGAGAGAATGACCCGCCATCCGGTGACGATCCGTGAAGATGGCAGTGTGGACGAAGCGCTGCACGTGATCCGCGAGGCGAAGGTGCGGCGCCTGCCGGTGGTCAACAATGCCGGGAAGATGGTTGGCATCGTCTCGGACGGGGACCTGCTGCATGCCGAACCATCGCCTGCCACATCGTTGAGCGTCTATGAGCTGCACTATTTGCTCTCGAAGCTAACGCTGTCGCGGCTGATGTCTAGCCCGGTCATCACGGTGCACCCCAACACGCCGCTCGAGGAGGCGGCGCGCATCATGGCAGACAACAAGATCGGGGGTCTGCCAGTGGTCGAGGACAACCAGCTGGTCGGCATCATCACCAAGACCGATATCTTCAAGATCCTGCTCGAACTCCTGGGCGCACGCGTGCCAGGCCAGCGTGTTACCGTGCGGGTCGCCGAGGCCAAAGGTGTCCTGGCGCGGCTGACGAAGTGCATCGCGGACCTAGGCGGCAATATTGTGAGCCTGGTGACTTTTGACGAGCAGGGGGGCGAGCGGCTGATCACCGTCAAAGTCAATGAGGTTGACGCGGACGCGCTGCGCCGCGCCATCGAAGGGCTGGCCGAGGTGCAGGTCGTTGACTTTCGCACCGCCTAGGCTTTGGCATCGCGGTTGTCTGCGAGCGAGATGTGGTACATGCTGAAGCGTTCAGCCGTTGAACTGAGCGCTTCAGCCCACCAGTGACGGCCGCTTGGGCCGGACGTATGGCGAGCAATGAAACAGTACCTGGAAATGTTGGCCCAAGTAATGGGCCGTGGGGCCCGGCGCGACGACCGGACGGGGACAGGGACGCTCTCGCTATTCGGCTACCAGATGCGTTTTGACCTGGGCCAGGGCTTTCCGGTGGTCACCACCAAACGGCTGCATCTGAAGTCGGTGATCTATGAGCTGTTATGGTTTCTGCGCGGCGACACCAATATCCAATACCTGCACGACCACGGTGTCACGATCTGGGATGAGTGGGCGGATGCCGACGGCAAGCTTGGGCCGGCATACGGCTACCAGTGGCGATCATGGCCGAACCCAGACGGCTCGCACACTGACCAGATCGGCAAGGTTCTGGCGCAGATAAAGAGCAATCCCTACAGCCGGCGTCATGTCGTGGTGGCCTACAACCCATCCTGTGTCAACCAGATGGCTCTCCCTCCCTGTCACGCCCTGTTCCAGTTCTACGTGGCGTCGGGCAAGCTGTCTTGCCAGCTGTATCAGCGCAGCGCCGATGCCTTCCTTGGCCTGCCGTTCAATATTGCCTCGTACGCATTGCTGACGCATCTAGTAGCCCAACAGTGCGACCTGGAGGTCGGGGACTTCGTGTGGAGCGGCGGCGACGTGCACCTCTATCTGAACCACATCAGCCAGGCGGCGTTGCAGCTGGCGAGAGAGCCGTTTCCTCTGCCCGTTCTGCGGCTGAAACGCAGGCCAGGCTCGCTCTTCGAGTACACTTACCAAGACTTCGAGCTGATCGGCTACCGGCATCATCCTGCGATACCCGCGCCGATCGCCGTATAGTGAGTCGCTTCAAACGTCAAAGGTGACGGTGGCAGCGCACTTCCCGGCTTCCGTCCGTATTGTCAGATTCCAGTAGGTGGCCGCTTTGATGCCGGCGCGCACCGGCAACCCATGGTAGCCGAATGCCACCCCGATGAGGCCCTGAGGGCCGATGTCCGTGATGCGGAATCGGGTATATATTTCCCCATTGATCTCCTGGTATGACAGCAGCCGATTCAGCCAGCCGATCAGCAAATCGGCAGGGTCCTGGGCGACCATGTTGACCGCTCGCGCCAGGCTGACGGGACGAGCGAAGTCCGCGCCTTGCAGCGCATACATGGCGTGGGCCGCGCCACGCGTAGAGCTGGCCGGCAGCTGCTGCCTGCACCCGCACAGCCTGGTCGGCCGTATGCGGCAGTTCCTCCCAGACGGGCAAGGAGGCACGCGGTTGGGCGGGCGGCAGCACCGCGATGCCCTCGCTGCCACTCGATGCCGCGTTCGAAGCTTGCGCCGGTTCTTCGGCTCCACGGCTGTCCTGTTCTTGGGCGTCGTCTGGCGGGTCGGCGAGGATGCGTCGGGTCTCATCGCTATCGCGAGCCATCTGCTCTGTCAGCGCCTGGGCTGTGGGGAAGCGCTGTTCGCCGCGCAGCCGTTCGATGAAGCTAAGCCCCATGTTCTGCCCGTAGAGGTCGCCGTCGTAGTCGAGCAAATAGGCCTCGATGCTTCGCTGACCCGGGCCGAAGGTTGGGCGGACGCCAATGCTGACGGCCGCAGGATGGCCTTCGCTGTGGCTGTCGCCCAGCCAGGCCCAGCAAGCGTAAATGCCGAACGCGGGAACCAGGCGGTGATCTGGCACAGTAAGGTTGGCCGTAGGATATCCCAGATCATGCCCGCGCCCAGCGCCTCGTTGGATCGTCCCCAAATCTGGTATGGCCGACCGAGCAGCGCGCCTGCGGAGGCCACATCGCCTTGCTCGCCAAGCAGGGCGCGCACACGGCTGCTGTGCACCGGCCCGCCAAGCGTGTCAACGAGGTTCGTGACATGCACGTCAAAGCCCAGCATTGCCCCGATTTGGGCCAATCGCTCCGCATTGCCTTCCCGGCCGCGCCCCAAGGCGAAGTCAGGCCCGATCCACAGCGCCTTGAGGTGCAGGCGCCCGACGAGCTCGCGCAAGAAGTCTTCCGCCCCTGTGGCGGCCAGCTCGGGTGTGAATTCAAGGGTCACGACAAAGTCCAGGCCGTGGGCCCCAAGTAGCTCGATGCGCTCGCCAACGCTGGTGAGGTGAGCCAGCGGAGCTTGCGGGCGCAGGACTGCCAGTGGATGGGGATCGAACGTCAGCAGGCCGGCCAAGCACCCAGCGGCATGAGCCTGACTTGTCATATCCTCGACAAGGGCTTGATGGCCCAGATGCACCCCGTCGAAGTTGCCGATCGTCAGATAGCTGGGTTGGCGAAACGGCTGATCGGGCAGATCGTCATAGATTCGGATGGTCATGCTCAGTGCGCCTGTTCTGCCAGTGTCTCAACTGTGGCCCCCGCCAACATCGAGCGAGCAAACCGGCTGTTCGCTTGCTTCAGCCCTGGCCGCGGAAAAGACCTTGTGAGGCCACCATTGCCCCTCCCGGAATATCAGGACAGCAATCGCTTCGCCACCAGCGTTCAGGGCGCAGCCGAATCCCCTTGCGGAGGCACGGGACAGGGGATCGGCTGGCCCCGGGCCAGCCGGCGGGCGAGACGGTCCTCGACGAGCACGGTGGTAAGACCTCGGAGTGCAGTGGCGAGAGGATGCAAGTATTGGGAAAGCTGTCCGGCGGCCACGGCACCCTCCAACTGTGCGAGGCTCACTGCCTCTTGAAGGAGGAAGCTGCCGCTGCGCAGGCGGGTCAATGCTGCCATGCTGGCGCCGCAACCAAGCGACGCGCCCAGGTCATGGATCAGGCTTCTGATGTAGGTGCCGGGGCCGCAGGTGACGTTCAACGTCGCGTAGGGTGGTTCCCATTCTACCACTTCGATCTGTGAGATGCGCACGGCGCGCGGCGCCAGGGTTATGGGGCTCCCTTGCCTTGCCAGGCGGTAGGACGGCACACCGTCCCGTTTGATGGCAGAGTAGGGAGGTGGGACCTGCAGGATATCGCCAACGAAAGGCTGCAGCGCCGCAGCAATTTCGGATGCCGAAAGATCAGGCACCTCGCAAGTGGCGGTGGCCTGCCCGGTGCTGTCGTAGGTATCGGTTGCGATGCCCAGCCGTGCCACGGCCCGATAAGCTTTCTCTCCGCCCATCAGGTACTCGGCGACGCGTGTGCATTCGCCGACGCAGACCAACAAGACACCCGTGGCCAGAGGGTCAAGCGTGCCGCAGTGGCCCAAGGCACGCTGCCTCAATAGGCGGCGAAGCCACCCGACGACATCGTGAGAGGTCCAACCTGCGGGCTTGTCAACGTTCAGGATGCCGTCGAAGCCCTGCCGTGAAACCGCTGAGGGCGCGCTTTGCGGAGTCAAGGTTCAGCCCTCTGCCCTCTCTCCGCGCCGGATCGCGGCCAGCACACGGGCCTCGACTTCTGCGAGGGAGCCCGCGATGCTGCAACCGGCGGCTTGTGGGTGGCCGCCGCCCCCCAGGTCGAGGGCTAGCCCGGAAACGTCAAACCCGGGGCGTGAGCGCAGGCTCACCTCGACGCGCCCGTCGCGCTTCTCTGAAAAAACCACCGCGACGTTCGCCTCCGGCGCATTCAGTAGAAAGCTGACCAATCCGCCATCATTGCCGTTGGGGGCTTGGACCTGGTCGCGCATGGCCTGCGTGATCTGAGTCCAGATGATCGTGCCGTCCACCTGCAAGCCGGCAAGAGCCAGGCCCCAAAGACGCATGAGGCCGAGGGGTTTGTAGTCCAGGGACCGCTCGGCTATCTTAGCAAGGTTCGCCCCGTTTTCCATCAGACGCATGGCGGTTGCCATCACGCCGATGGTCACGTTGCTGGTGCGGAAGCCACGCGTATCGGTCACAAGGCCAGCCAGAAGACAGGTCGCGGCAGGTTGGGTGATGGGAACGGGCCAGGCGTCGGCCAGCTCCACGACGACTTGCGCCGTGGCCGCCGCCGCAGGTTCTATCAGGTTAAAGGTGCCGAACCTCTGGTTTGTGATGTGATGATCGATGACGATGATCGGAGCATCGCCATATTCGGTTGGATGGAACGCGGGGCCGAGGCGCTGGGCATCGCTGGCATCCAGTGACACGACCGCGTCCCACCGGGCGCGCGGAGGAGCCGCAACGATTTGCTCAGCTCCCGGCAGGTGCCTCAGCTCTGCCGGGACTGGGTCGGAGTCGATCAAGGTCGTCGCCTTGCCCTGACCCTGAAGGAGCCAACCAAGGCCCAGCAGCGAGCCGATGGCATCGCCATCGGGTGAGATGTGCGTAAACATGAGGACGTGCTGGCTGCGCTTCAACAGCCGGATGATCTCAGAAAGCGCTGTCGTTGACTGCATTCTCGCCCTCGGACGGCCCGTGGTGGATGTCGTCCAGGATCTCGTCGATGCGCTTCGCGCGCACGTCTGTCTCGTCCACGTGGAAAGTCAGCTCGGGCACATAGCGTAAGTTTAGGCTCGCCGCCAGTGACTCCCGCAAGAACCCCTCCGCGTGGGCCAGCGCAGACAGCACACGGCGTGTTTCCCCCGCTGGCAGGCTGTGTTCGACGTAGACGCGGGCGCTGCGCAGATCCTGGCTGACAACCACCCGCGTCACGTTGATCATCGCATCGACGAGCTGAGGATCATCGAGCTCACCGCTTACCAGAAGGGTCAGCTCTGCCTGAAGCAGCTTAGAAATAATTTGCTGGCGATGGCTAATCATACCGGTCACGACTATCTGCGCTTAGCTGACGCGTTCCTTCTTGAAAGCTTCTAACACGTCGCCGACCTCGAAATCGTTGAAGTTGCCCAGGTTAATGCCGCACTCGTAACCAGTTTTGACTTCGGTCACATCTTCCTGAAAGCGCTTTAGATTGGTGATGCGATCCTCACGGATAACGGCGCCGGCACGCTGAACACGCACCATCGAGTTGCGCGGGATCTCGCCATCGATGACGTAGCAGCCCGCGATCTTGCCGACTTTGGAGATGCGGAAGACCTGGCGTATCTCAGCATGGCCAGTCACAACTTCGCGATAGACTGGCTCGAGTAAGCCGGTGAGCGCCTTTTCGACGTCTTCGATAAGGTTGTAGATGATGTTGTAGTTGCGAATGTCAACGCCTTCGGCTTCAGCCATGCGCTGCGCTGTGCCGTCAACCGTCACGGAGAAGCCCAGGATGATGGCCTTGGACGCGACCGCGAGCATCACGTCAGATTCGGTGATGTTGCCTGTGCCCTGATGTAGGATCTTGACCCTGACCTTATCGTTGCCCAGCTTGTCCAGTGAGTTAACAATGGGCTCAATGGACCCCTGCACGTCAGCCTTCAAGATCAGATTCAATTCCTTCGCCTGGCCCGCTTCGACTTGGGCGAAGATCGTTTCCAGCGTCAACGCTTTGGGCGCCGGCTGGTTGCTGTCTGCACGTTTCCGGGCCTGCCGTTCGGCCGCGATTGCCCGTGCAGTCTTCTCATCCGCCTCGACGTGGAACGTATCGCCCGCAACAGGCACGTTTTCCAGGCCAAGGATGACGGCCGGGGTCAACGGCGGCGCCTCATTGATTGGCTCGCCCTTATCGTCGAACATGGCCCGGACCTTACCATAGGTATCACCGAGCACGATGCTGTCGCCCACATGCAGCGTGCCATTCTGCACGAGCAGGGTGGCCGTGGGCCCCCGGCTGCGATCCAGCCGGCTTTCGATGACCGACCCAACGCAGGATGCGTTGGGGTTGGCCTTCATAGGCTCGACGTCGTAGACCAGCAGAATGCTTTCGAGAAATCCGGTATGCCGCGCCGCATCTTGGCTGAGACGGGGACGCACACGACGTCACCGCCGAACTCTTCGATGAGGACGCCATTGTCAGCCAGCTCCTGCTTGACGCGATCTGGGTTGGCATTGGGCTTGTCGATCTTGTTAAGGGCCACCAGGATAGGCACCTGAGCGGCGCGAGCGTGTGAGATCGCTTCCTTGGTTTGCGGCATCACGCCAGTCGTCGGCTGCCACGACCACGACTGCGATATCGGTGACGCTGGCGCCACGAGCTCGCATAGCCGTAAAGGCCTCGTGGCCAGGAGTGTCCAGAAAGGTGATCTTGCGGCCATCTCGTTCGACCTGATAGGCGCCGATGTGTTGTGTGATTCCGCCAGCTTCGCCGTCCACCACCCGTGTCTCCCGGATGGCATCCAGAAGGGTGGTCTTGCCGTGGTCAACGTGGCCCAGAACAGTTACCACTGGTGGCCGTATCACCAGGTCCCGCGGGTCCGCTTCGGCCATGATCTGTTGCCGGAGAGTACGAGGCGGCTCCTTGGGTTCCTCCTTGACTTCTGGTTCGACGACAGTCTCGCCCTTGACAATGATGCCCAGGTCCTCGCCGACAACGGTAGCCGTGTCGAAGTCGATGGTCTGTGTGATAGGCACCATAATTCCGTAGTTCATAAGGGCCTTGATGACCTCGATAGGGCTCTTGTGCATCTTATCGGCCAGTTCGCGCACCGTTATCTGCGGAGGGATGGTCACTTCCGTGATGGCCTTGGGTGCGGCTTCAGCGCGCGCCTGTGGCTGAACCACATCGCTGTTTGAGCGCGGCCCGGCGGCCTGTGGTTGATGCCCTCTGCCTCCAGATGGCATGGGGCGCCGGTTGGGAGCATTGCGTCCCTGTGGCGCCGCATTGCCGCGTTGTGGCGTGGAGCCCCGCTGCGGGCCGTTATTGGTGTACCTCGGAGCGCCGCCCCGTTGCGGCATGTTGCTGGGGCTGCGGTCGCCTGGTCCAGGGCCGCCTGGCCGTGCTCTAGGCGGAACAGTGCTCCCATTGCTCGAGTTCCGGGGCGGGACGGCGGGTTGACCGCCGCCGGGCCACGCGCCACGTCCGGGCTCATTGGGCGCGCTTGCCGGAGGTGCAGGACGCCGACCGGCGTCTGGCTTCGGCTCCGTCCGGCGACCCGGTGCCTGGCCGGTGTTTGAAGCCGGGCCTGGCCGCGGGCCGCTGGCCGCCGATGCCGGCCGCGCGTCAGGTTTCCGGGGCGCGGCAGCGGGCACGCCCGACGGCCGGGGCGGGACAGCGTGTTGTCCTTCAACGGGCCGGGATGGCTGGTCTGGTTGGTGGTCGGCAGCCTTCGCCGGCCGCGGGGTCTTTTGGGCGGCGCGTGCCGTGTTACGGGATGCCCCCGGGTCCTCCGGCCGTGGGCCGGCGGGGCGATCGGTGGTTGGCGCGGGCTGAGTCGTGGGCGCCTTTTTGATGTCTTCGTCGTTAGCGGGTTTTTCTGTCGTCACCTGTTGCCTCCACTGCGCAAGGCAAACGTGCGTGAGCCCGATTCCGGGCAGGCACGAGATAAATCCGCGAAATCAATGGTCCTTTGCTCCGAGCACGGAACCTGAACTTGCTGCCAGGCCAACACGGCCCCAGGCAGCGCGAGCGTTTGGCAGACGGCGCAGTACTCTGCGAGCAGAAACGAGGATGAATGGAGGAGACAACGGGGGCAACGCAACGATGGACTTGCCTACATTATCCCCACCTCGCGATGAAGTGCTTCACCGCGTCCTCCTGATCTCTGCCGACTGCCGTTCTAGGGCCGCCAGCACGAATATTCTCCTTCAGCACGCCGCACTTGGCAGCGTCGGTGGCAAGCTGGCCGCAAACGTGGCCAGCACGTTCATGTCTTCGGTTGAGACAGAGGCCCGCAGCGCCGAGTTCAGACGGTGGCCTTTCAGTATCTGGTCCCGACACACGCGAGCCCGGCATATATAAGCACCACGCCCTGCTAGTTTGCCACTTGAGTCAACCTGGACCCGGCCCGCCTGCGTGTGCACTACCCGCACGAGGTCACGTTTCGCACGGACCTGGCGACATGCAATGCATGTACGCATCGGCACATGTTTGACGTGCCCGGCTTTGCCTTGAGTCACGGCTTGACACTTCCAGCATGGCACCATGGAGCGATTAGAAATCGTCGCCCCAGCGACCACCGCGGCTGCCCTTGCGTTTCCTCACAGCCACGACCTGGCCCAGTTCCTCGTCGAAGACCAGCTCGCGCTTTTTCTGGGTCTTCTTGTTCTTACCCTTGCCCTTCCCGCCCTTGTCATCCTCGCTTTCGCCTTCTTCGGCATCGGCTTCCGGGACAAAGTCGAAGTTGTCGTAGGGCGGCGTCGCCATTTCGTCCCCGGAGGGCGTTGATCCGGCTTCGGGCGTTGTCGCAGCAGGAGTAGCCGCCGTCGCTGGTTCGGGCGTGGTGGCTTCGCTTGCCGGGCTGGCTTCGGTTGCCAGGGCTGGCTCGGGCGCGGCCGTTTCGATGGGCGCCTCGGCGTCGGCAGCGCGCGCTCACCCTGCTGGCCTCCTTCGTTGTCCGCCAGCAGACGGGCTACCTGGTCCAGGGTCATGGCATTCCGGTCTCGAGTGCGTAAGAGCCACTCGGCCCGGCTCAACAGGTCATCCGGAGGCGGCGCGGAGGCAGCTTTCGATTCCAGGCTGCGTGCCTTAAGCAACTGCATCTGCTGGCGTTTGATCTCGCTGATCCCCTCGGCATTGGCCTCGCTCTCACTCTTGATGTCGATCCGCCAGCCGGTCAGCTTGGCGGCGAGCCGGGCGTTCTGGCCTTCCTTACCGATGGCGAGCGAGAGCTGCCGATCGGGCACGATCACTACCGCAGTCCTGGCCTCCCCATCCTCCAGTAAAACGGCATCGCTCGGCTTGGCGGGGCTGAGCGCGTTGCTGATGAAATCGCGAACCTCGTTGCTCCACTCGACGACATCGATGCGCTCGCCGCCCAGCTCATCCACGATATTCTGGATGCGCGTGCCTCGCATGCCGACACAGGAACCTACCGGATCGACCCCCGGCTGCGTGGCAGAAACAGCGACCTTGGAGCGTTGCCCTGGCTCGCGGGCAATGCTCTTGATCTCCACGATGCCATTGAAGATCTCGGGCACCTCACGCTCCAGCAAGCGTCGCAGCATATTGCGATGTGTGCGTGAAAGGCGGATGCTGGGTCCGCGCGCACCTTTCTCGACCTCGGCCAAATAGCAACGCACAGTCTGGCCGATGCGATATCGTTCGTTCGGCAACTGGTCTTCGGGTGACAGGGCGCCTTCAGCCTTCTTGCCGAGGCTGATCGTGACCTGATTCGTGCGGTAGTCGATCGACTGGACTGTGCCGGCGATCAGCTCTCCCTCGCGCTCGTGATAGAAATCGAAAAGTGCGTCGCGTTCGGCTTCATGGATGCGCTGCAGGATGACTTGCTTGGCGGTCTGAGCGGCAATGCGGCCGAAGTCCGCGGGCACGCGCTCGATCTGTACGGTTTCACCGAGCTCCGCGTCCGGCTTGACGCGACGTGCCTCTTCAAGATCCACCTCAGTGGCGGGATCATGGACGGCCTCAACGATCGTTTTTTCACAATACACATGCAGGTCGCCGGTGTCTTCGTCAATGGTCACCTGTACCGCAGCGGCGTTGCTGGCATAATTGCGCCGGTAGGCCGAGACCAAGGCATCTTCGACCGCCTTCAAGATCACCGCCCGCGGCAACTCCTTTTCGGCGCAAATCTGATTGACTGCCATGATCAAGTCGCTCTTCATGCCTCAAACAACTCCTGAACCATCTTTCACCCTAAGCGTGCCGGCCGTGATCCTTGTTCCGGTCGCGGGTGGCCGTGAAGCCTCAGCATGGCCTCAAGCGAAGGCCCTTACAACAAGAAAAGTGGGGGATTACCCCACTTCCTGAACGCTCCCCCGACCCTCAAGACTGAGCGTAGCATAACATATACAGCCTCAAAATGCAAGTCAAGCCCCGGCCCTAACGGAGAGGCACATGCCGCCGGGCGACAATCGCCTGACCGGCCGGGCTGGTGACAAAATCCACAAAGCCCTGTGCGGCAGGCAAGGGCGGATCCGGCCAATAGAGGTACAAGAGGCGGGTAAGCGGGTAGGCACCCGCGCGCACATTGGCCGGCGAGGGCGATTCATCCTCGACCCGGAGCGCCTTCACGCGGTCATTGATCTCACCCATAGTAACATAGCCTATCGCGTTGGCGTGGCCGGCAACGAACGACACAACTGCCTGGCTGCTGGGCATGACGACAGCGTCCAGCGTGACGCGCTCACTGCCCATGACCATCGCCTCAAAGGCGTCGCGCGTCCCCGAGCCATCCTCGCGGCTCACGACCAACGGTGGCTCGTCCCGGCCGCCGACTGTGCCCCATTCCAGCACTTCGCCCTCGAAGAGCGCCTTGACTTGGAGTAGCGTGAGGCCCGTAATGGGATTGCCGGGATGCACGATCATAGCTACGCCATCGCGGGCCACCGGGATTGCCTGCAAGCCGCTTGGGAGCGGTGTGCCTGCCGGCTGCCACGACACGGCCGCCAGATCGGCCTCTTTGTTGTCGAGCGAACGCAAGCCGGCAGCGGTATCCGTGCCTTGCACATCGATCAAGACCTGCGGATGGTCAGCCTGATAGGCGGCCGCCAGATCTGCGAGATCGCTCGTGAACGACGTCGCGCCGACCACCCTCACGGTAACCGGTTGCGTGTCGGCCAGAGTCGGCCCACGACACGCGCCGAGCAAGAGGAGCAGGAAAAGCACTGCCCCGGCAACGAGGGTTGGGCTTCAGCGCGCGACCGGGAAGGGCCTGGCCCTGACTTCGGGCCTGGACACTATGCGCTACGAAGCCTGCGGTCCAGCCCAGTGTCGTACCGAGGGGACCATGCGCACCCCCCACGGCCTTAGCGTTGCCGGCTAGGGACCTCATGTCGCATGACGCCATAGCCAGTCTGGCTCGCTCGTCCTGGCACCCGCTGGCCATGTCGGTCAATCCAGCACCAGGCCACGCTGGGCCGCCCGGTGTGCGTGTTGAGCCAGCCGGACCGTCTCGTCAGGCGCCCGATAGCCCGCCAAGAAACGCGCGCGAAATTCGCCAAAGGTTCCGGCCTTGAGATGGCTGTGAATGTCGTCCATGAGCCTGAGCATGAAACGCAAATTGTGCACGGTGGCGAGATGCAGGCCAAGGAGTTCACCTGCCTTGAAGAGGTGCCGCAGGTAGGCCCGGCTGAAATGCTGGCAGGTATAGCAATCACAGCCCGGCTCGATTGGCAGAGGGTCGTGGCTGTATTGGGCGTTTCGGAGGTTCAACCGGCCGAGGTGGCAAAACAGGCCGCCATTGCGGGCAACCCGAGTGGGCAGCACACAATCGAAGATATCGATGCCGCGCGCAACGCCTTCGACGATATCCTCCGGGGCGCCAACGCCCATCAGATAGCGCGGCCGATGCCCGGGCAACTCGGGTGTCGTCGCATCTAGGGTCGCGTACATCTGCTCCTTGGTCTCGCCCACGCTCAGTCCGCCGATCGCATAGCCGGCGAAGCCCAACTCGCCCAGGGCGCGAGCGCTGGCGACGCGTAAATCGCGGAAGACGCCACCTTGCACGATCCCGAAAAGCGCCTGGTCTGGCCTGCGCTGGGCTGCCTTGCAACGGGCCGCCCAGGCGTGAGTGCGTGCGAGCGCCGCCTCGTTGTACAGCCTGTCCACCGGGTTCGCGCACTCGTCGAGGCACATGATGATATCCGCACCAAGCGCTTCTTGCGCGCTAATTGTACTCTCGGGTGTGAAACGATGTTCGCTTCCATCAATATGCGAGCGAAACGTGACTCCGTCCGGGTCGAGGCGGCGGTTATTGGCGAGGCTGAAGACCTGAAATCCCCCGGAGTCGGTGAGAATGGGGCCGGACCAGCCCATGAAGTTGTGTAAGCCACCGAAATCCGCGACGAGTCCAACGCCGGGACGCAAGCTGAGATGATAGGTGTTGGCGAGCACAAGGGAAGCGCCGACATCTTGAAGGTCACGCGGCGTGAGCGACTTCACCGTGGCTTGTGTACCTACCGGCGCGAATACGGGCGTTTGCAGGCACCCGTGGGGTGTCAAGAAGCTACCCAAGCGCGCCCACGATCCGGTGTCACGGACCACGATCTCGAAGTCGAACATCGGCTCTTTGGCTCTTTGGCCCCGTGAGGGGACCCCTCCAGTATTCGTTTGGCCCAGATATCGGGTAAACTGGGTCAGCAGCCCCAGAGCGTAGCATGCCCTGGATGAGTTGTCAAAGAGCTGCCGGCCAACGCAAGTGCCCGTTGCCAGCGATGGCTTGAGGCACGCCGGGGCCTGGCGCCGGAAAGGCGAGCCAATGATTGTTGTGTTAGGCGATATCGCAGTAGATATCATCAGTCGTCTACGGGCTCCGCTCGTGATCGGGAGCGATGCCGCGGCGGAGATCCAGCTCATGCCAGGAGGCTCAGGCGCGAACGTGGCAGTCTGGATGGCCAGGCTCGGCAAGGCAGTCAGCTTCGTGGGGGCGCGTGGGCGATGATAAGTTCGGGCGTTGGCTCGCGGCGGACCTGGTCTCTGAAGGTGTTTCCCCCGCGCTCTACCTTGACGCCAGCCGTCGCACGACCGTGATCCAGGTGCTGGTCGAGCCGGACGGTGAGCGCACCATGGTGCCCGACCGGGGTGCGAACGCCTGGTGGCCGCCCGAGGACGTGCCTGAAGAACTCATCGCCGGGGCCGAGCTGCTGCACATAGTAGGCTACGTGCTGCTGGACGCCGAAAGCCGCGGCGGTGCTGTGCGAGCGATGCAGATGGCGCGCAGCCACCGCGTGCCGGTGAGCCTGGACCCCAGTTCGCACGCGCCCTTGCGTGCGATGGGCGTGGATTTGTTCTGGGAACTCGTGGGTCGCCCCGACGTACTCTTGCCGAATCGAGCCGAAGCGCTAACGATGACCGGGGCGGCCGAGATTGAGGCCGCGGCCAGCGCGCTCTTGGCGCATGCCGGTGTGGTCGTCATCAAGTTGGACAAAGACGGCTGTGTCGCGCGGACGGATCAGGCGTGCTGGACGGTACCGGCTGTGGCGACCGAAGTTCTCAATGCGACCGGCGCAGGCGATGCATTCGACGCGGCCTTCTTGGCTCGCTGGCTTACGGATAAGGATACGGAGGCCGCGTGTCGCGAAGGGGTGCGGCTCGGCGCACGGGCCGCCGGCCTGCTCAGCACGCGTTGAACCTCACGAGCCGAGCGCGAGGTCTTTTCGCGTCCAGGTCTCACGGCCGGCAGAGCGCCGGCCCCTCTGTGCCCCTGCCGCCGATCCCGTGCCCGGCCTCTTGGGGCCGCAGGCGGTGACTCGACAGCGGAACCTTTGGTCTTTGGGACGACATCGGTTATGATGATCATATTTCTCTCGCAAAGGAGGAAGCATCGATGGGGCGCACGTCATTGCGGAGTGCAGCACGCATCAGCGCGATCCTGATCATGGTCGCCGGACTCTTCGCGCCTTCTGCCGGCACAGGGCTGGCAGCCAAGAAGAGTGCTGTGAAGTCAACCGCGCCACAACAGATTGTGGCGCTTGATGCAGTCGGGCATGTTGTGATCTATGGGCTCGAAAACGGCGCGATCCAGCAATTCTGGCAGTCGAGCTCCGGCGGTTGGACGAATTTCGCGGTGGGTGACTTCTCCGGCACCGGCTATGACCAGATAGTGGCCATAAGTGGCGCTACCCTCAAAGTCTTCGACCCCCTGGGGACCGCGGGCATCCCCTATACCACCATCTCATTGCCCTATGGTGATGCCTTCCATTTGTTGGGAGTGGGTGATTTCCAGGGTTATGGTCGGGACCAGGTCGTGTTCACCTACACCAATCAAGGCGCGAGCTCCTCGTTTGATGAGTGGACGTCTGAATGGGACCCCATGACCAACGCGCTCACCTGGAATTTCGACACCAAGACTTATGGCTGGGAGTCGATGGTGGTCGGGAAGCTGAACACCACCAACGATGACGTGGTCTTGATGCGCAACGCGACGATCAACTCCACTCAGGATAACTATATCGCGGTCTGGGGCTGGGACTGGACCGGCTACAACTACACAGCCAATGGAACGTGGGACCTGCTGTTTCGCAACGGTGACCCGGAGGGCGGCGACCTCGACTGGGGCTTCTGCTGCAACTGGACATCCGGCGTGATCGGGCAGGTGTGGACCAACCCCAGCCCTCCGGAGACCGGGCTGCCGAACATGAGCAACTATCTGGTCCTGGCGCGAGACTGGGCGGCTTCCAATGTTTACTCAGAGCTTTTCTGGTGGGCACCCGGCTGGATCGGCAATACCTCCCGCGCGCCCAGTCCATCAACTACTATAACGACCTGACCAGCACGCTGGATCCCAACTATCAGACGTACGTTCACAATCCTGCCTTCGCCCACGTAGCTCTGGCCAATCTGAACGGCGACCCGAGCGGGTACAAAGAGGTTGTCGGGCTGCGCCAATTCTCGGGCTCGCCCCCTTACACGACGGATCCCTTCCTCGTGGTGCTGAACCCGAACAGCGAAACCGGCATCGGCTCATTCGCCCCGTACCTCTCCAGTGCAGAGTATGGGGACCAATGGTACGAGGTGGCAGCTGGCGACGTGAACGGAAACGGCAAAGACGCAGTGGTAGCCGAACGCGGTGATGACCTCCGCGTATATTATGAGCCGACCGTGGATGAGACGCAATATGTAGACTATGCGGGTATCGGCTATCTCGTCAACAACCTGGCGGTGGCCAACATGGGGTACGGGAATCTCCTGGAGCTGGCCGCGTCGCCCACAAACCTGAGTTATTCGTTTGGGTGCGGCCAGACGTCACCGAGCCAGCCGATAGCGCTGACAAACAGCGTCAATACCGGCAGCATTGCATGGACGGCGACGACGTCTGCCCCGTGGATTGTTTTGGACACGACCAGCGGTTCGACGAGTTCGACGATTAATGTCACGATCGACCCAACGAAGGGGGGCACACAGGCCGGCACCAACCCCGGAACGATTGTGGTCACCGCCAACAGCTCATTGGTGTTCAAGTCGCCGCAAACTATCAACGTAACCTACAACGAGATCGCGCCGGTCCTGGCCGTGAGCCCTTCTTCTGGACTGAACCTTACTGCCGACTGGGGCTCGACGACCAGCGGCTCGTTTGCGCTCTCCAACTCGGCTTCTACCGCGCCACTGAGTTGGACCGCGAACGTTGTGGGGGGGGCCAGTGTTGATTGGCTCGGCCTCTCAACGGCATCCGGCAGCACGCCCAGTTCGGTCGTTGCTTTGGTCTATCCGCATTCAGTTGGGGAAGTCGGGTCCATCCCTGCTGGGTATATTCACATCTCAGCGCAGGATGCCTGTAGCGTCAGTCTGGTGCAGGACCTGAGCGTGGCAGTCGATGTCCCGGACCCCGGCTTGGTAGCGCAGCCAACTTTCGTGTCGCTGTGGGAGACCCCCAATGGCTCCCCTCGCGGTCCATATCCGTCCTGAGTCCGGGCGGCGACTCCATACAGTGGGAGGCCTTCGCTGTGCCAGTGACGGCAACGGCGGGCGCGCTCGCTGCCGTGAGGCATGGTACAGCGCACATCACGTCCAAGGGGCTGCGAATCGGGAACGTGTTGACCTCGTCTCCTTCCTGGTTGCAATACAGCCCGAATTCCGGGACGTCCAGACGCGACGACGCAGTCGGTTGAGGTGTCGGTTGACAATGCCAACGTGAGAGGCCTTGGCACCTACAGCGCAGTGATCCTGCTCGTACCGACGGATCCCTTCGAGCTCGCGTGGGTGCATGCAATCCAGGTTGATCTGCATGTGGTGACTAACGTCTATCAAAGTCGGATGCCCGTCCTGGGACGTTAGATGTGGCTGGATGGGCCCCATGCTCCAGTGGCCCTGGCCGGCGCGTAGAGACTGGCGCCCGGGATAAGGGCTTGAACACAGAGGCGGGATAACAGGCGCCCCAGGCCGCATTGTGGTGCGGCCTGGGGCGCTTTGGTTTTGTACGCGAAGCCCACGACCAGTTCTGCGATGGGCGCGTTTCAGTTTGGGGGCATGAGGTAAGATAGGCGGGCCAGTGAATCGTATGGTAGAGGATGGCGCATGAGACGCACGCGCGAGGCGGTAGAAGCTGAGTTGATGGCCGAAGCCAAGGCCGTGATCGAAGAGCTGATCAATTAGGAGCGCCAGGCCGGCGCACCAGACCTGACCGAGATCGAGGACAAAGTGTTGGCGGTGCGCCAGCGGCTGGGGCAGCACTTGTTGAAAGCGGTGCTCGAGGATCAGGAGGCGCGCCAACCGGCTGAGCCACGCCGTTGTGCGAGCTGTGGTGCCGCCATGCGCTATAAAGGCCAGAAAGCCACCGAGATCGAAAGCCGTCTGGGCAGCATTGCCCTGGAACGCGGCTATTACTACTGTACCGCCTGCGCAGGTGGGCTTTTTCCCCCTCAGCCAACAACTACGCCTCGTCGAGGAGCACTTTAGCCCGGGCCTGGCCCGGCACGCCGTGTGGCTGGCCGGTTTGGTGCCTTACGAGCAAGCCGAGGCCATTTTGGCCCAGATTGGCGGGATGGCGGTTTCGGCCAGCACGATCTGGCGGCGGGTCCAGCAGTGGGGTCAGCAGTTTGCGGCCCTGGAAGAGGGCGAGCGGGCGCAAGCGCAGGCGCTGCCCGAGCAGTGGCAGCCACCGAGTCGAGCCGAGCAGACCGATCAGCGCATGGGGGTGGCCCTGGACGGTTTCATGGTGCACATCACCACGAAGACTGGAAGGAGATGAAGCTGGGCACGGTGTTTGACTTGGCGCTGCGTCCTGGGCGGGATGAGCGCACCGGCGAGGAGGGCCTACAGGCCCACGCCGCGCACACCAGCTATGCGGCCCATCTGGGCGGCCCCGAGCGCTTGGGCGAATTGCTGTACGCCGAGGCGCGGCGGCGGGGTTGGGAGCAGGCCCAGGACACGCAGATCATCGGTGATGGTGCGCCGTGGGTTTGGAACCAGGCCCGCCTGCATTTCGAGCACAGCCGCCAGTTGGTGGACTGGTACCATGCCAAGCAACATTTGGCCGAAGCGGCCCGACTGTATAAGGGCGAAGGCACGGCGGCCTATGCGCTGTGGTTCAACAGCCGCGAAACCGCCCTATATCAGGGCCATGCGGCTCGTATCGCCGATGAACTAGCGCAAGCCAGCGCGGCCAAGCCTGAGTGGACCGAGGCGCTGCGGCGGGAGGCCGGCTACTTCCGCCAGCATCAGGGGCGCATGAACTATCTGGAGCTGCGCGAAGAAAATTGGGTGATTGGCTCGGGCATGGTCGAGGGCGGGGCCAAACGCTATCAGGCCCGCTTATGTGGACCGGGCATGCGCTGGAGCCGCAAGGGAGCCGAGCACGTGACGCCGGTGCGCACGGCGATTCTGAACGGGCGCTTCGATGAGCGCTGGCGGGCCGCCCAAAAACTGCCCCCAGTCGTGAAACGCGCCCTTCTGCGATGGGCGCGTTTCAGTTTGGGGGCATGAGGTAAGATCTTGAGTTTAGAGTTACATAACGGCGCGACGATGGTTGACAGGTAGGACGAAGCGTCGCGTTGACCAAGAGCGCACTTTAACAAAGCTGCAGTTGTCCGCCGGTGCGTTTAGACGACGGCCGGCACGTTAGTTACGGTCGCTTTTTGGGGTTTTGAGCCCTTTTTGACGACCGGATAGCGCGGCCGCGGCTTCGGACGATAGCCCGGGACGCTGTCCGGTTCCTTTACCTGCGGGTCCGGCGACCGGCGCCGGACTGCCCAACTCAAGCAGAAAACGTCGAGCGCCGCGCTGCACTTGGCCCGCCGTGAGCAGCAAGGTCTGATGGCTTCGTAACGACGGTTGCCAGGCCGGTCGTAGATCATCTACCTCCCGACGCATGAGCAGCAATTGCCAATAAGCCAGGGCGCAAAGCCACATCCAATGCTCGATGACCACCGGGTTGGTGGATCGGCAGGCGTTCAAGCCCGTGTGTTGCTTCAAGAAACGAAATGCATGCTCGATGGCGAAACGCCAAAGATACATGCGACACAAGTCTGCCAGCGCCACGCTGGTCGGTCCCGTCCAAAAAAGCCAGAGCGGCCGTTTGTAACGCGGCGTGCCGTCGGCTTTCAAGAATTGGACCCGCAACAGGAGCCCGGCCAAGGTCGGCAGCTTGCGCAGGTGCAAATCGGTCCAGGCTTGCAACTGCACCGTTTGGCCGTTCAGATCAAAGGTTTCGCGGCGTTCGGCCGGCCAAGATAGTTGCTTAAGTTTGAAAACTGGACCGTGCTTGCGTGGAGCGCCGCGTTTGCCGGGAACCCGCAGCGGGGGCGCCGCGTACAAGTTCTGGTTTTGGCGCAAACGCACCAGCGCCGCGACGGTTTTGACGACCAAAAACACGCCCAGGAACCAGTGGTTCCCGTACAGACTGTCGGCGACCACGACTTTCAGCCGGGTGCTCAATCTGTCCAGCGCCTGCACCTGGGCCACCGCCGTTTGCGTGTCGGTGCTGGTGGTGGCAATGCGCTGCACGTCCAGCGGCGCGACCCAGGATGGTCGCCGTTGCACCAAGCGCACCAACCAGGAGAACTTGAGACCCGGACGGGCCGGTTCATCTTTCTCGCTTTTCAGCCAGCTGCGATCCGGCAAGGTCTCGGCCTCTATCCGCGGGTTGGGTGTGGCGTCAATGGCGTAAATTTCACGCCCGGCTACGGTCTCGCCGTCCACCGGCTGCTGTGCGCCCAATACTTTGGCCAACGCTGCGGCGTCAATCTCGCCGTTCTCAAGCGCATCGTACACAGAGCTGAACTCTCGCCGAAAGGGTGGTTCTTCGCTCAAAGCCACCGGCGAGTTGACGTGTCCAGCGCCTGTGAGTGCGTCCAGCAAATCCATAAGTGCTGCGGCGCGTTGGGTCAGGCTTTGGTATACTGCATCGCGAAACTGTTGGATAGCCATGTGATTTATTGCCTCACAAGCCTTTGTACCAGCAGTTTCTTGTTATGTTAAGGTGCGTGCTTACTTGTTAGGCGGTTGAGCTCTAAACT
>CAWEHT010000044.1:0-25960 GCA_963808455.1 uncultured Chloroflexia bacterium
GGGGTAGGACAAAGGACCGGGGCCGGTTGTCTATTCCAATAAGTTCGCACCGAGTCAGTGAGGAAGGGCAGGGCGGCACGGTGTTGTTGGCGACAAGTTGTCACGACGGTCAAGATGCGTGCGACAAACACGTTGCCGCCGTCGCTCTGCGTGCCGAAGCATCCCTTGCGCCACAGGACGGCCGGGCGCAAAGCGCGTTCAGCCGCATTGTTGGTGGGATCGACGCCTTCCACGGTCAGGAAGGTCCAGAGCGCCGGCCACAAGCGCAGCAAGTCGTTGCAAAACGCGCGCACCTTGTGCAGGGGCAAAGCCTGACCTTCTTCCAACAGTTGGCGCAGCTGGGCTTGTACGGGTTGCATGGCGGTTTGCAGACCCATGCGATCCAGTTCGCCGTTTTTGAAACGATGCCAGATGACAAACAAGTCGTGGATCTGCGCCAAAGCTTTCTGGCCCCAGGCGGCCAGCGGGTCAGGCAATTCGCTGAAGGCCACCCAGTTGCGTTTCAAATGCAACCAACAGATTTGGCGCCGTTCAACCGGCAATTTCAAGTAAGCTGTGAAGCGATCCGAGCCCACAATCCCTTGAAACGCCTTGCCCAGCAGTTTCTCAAGATATTCGGCGCTGCGTTGCGTGGCTACCAGGAAGACGGTGGCGCTGACGGTGACCATCACCCACAGCCAGCGCCGTTTGCCACCCTGCTTCCAGCCCGTTTCGTCCACATTGCTGTTACCAGCCGTGGCCGCGGCCGTTTGGCTTTCGGTGTAAGGTGTTTCCAGAGCTTTGCTGAGCACCTGGCACAAGTGAATCACGGCCCCGGGACTGATCGGCAGATGGAAGACGTCCGGCAGCAACACCGCGATCTCCCGCACGCTCAAGCGGAACCGACCGTGCAGCAGTCCGATCAACGCGACGACGCCCGGACTGAAAGCCCCCGGTGGTACATCTGGCGGGCGTGCTGCCTTAACCTGCGCCCCGCAATTGGGACAAGTCACTTCGTGGTAACGGTGTTCCACGACCTCGGGCTTGATATCGGGCAGGTCCCAGATTTGTTGGCGCACAACTTCGCCGGTGTCCGGCAAGTCGGCGGCCAGCGCCGCCTGGCACTCAGGGCAGGTCTCGGCGCGATGCTCAAATGTGTTCTTGAGTTCGTTCTCCGGCAGCAGCGGGCGTTCATGGAATTGGTGGCCCAACTGCCCGCCGCGCTTCCGCCCGCTGGACGGGCGCTGTGGACGAGGCGGTGCGCTGGGCGGATCACTCGACGGCGGTCGAGAAGAATTCTGCGAGGTTTGGCCCAGCCGTGCTTGCAATTCAGCGACCTGAGCCTGAAGCGTTTGCAGCTGAGTATGCATCTCGCTGATTTGAGTGTCCTGTCTGCTGACCAATGCCTCCAAAGCGCGTATGTAAGCCTGGGCCACTGGCGGCAGGCTGGCTCGTACTTCATCAGGCAGATGGGGCATCTCGATCACGGCTGTATCCTACCACAAAATGATGTTCTCGGATACTTTATGGCAAGTCGATGATTGCACCCCTTGAACGGGTACGGGTACGTTATTCTTCTGGTATCGCTATTCCATCGGTTGACCCGATTGTAGACGCCAGGCGCAGGGCCGAGTAGACCCTAAATAAGGGTTCACACACCCCCATTTAGGAGGGGGTCTGCAAGTCACTTGAGCTTTTGAATTGCATGGCCATGTGGCGTAGTCAATAGACGCGACCAAACTGCTGGGTTGTGGATCAAATACCATACATCAAAAGGCGTTCAAGTCCGCTCCAAAGGGCGGCCTCTTTTGCCAGGGTAAACCTGGCGCTTGCGCTGACGACAGGGCCGCACCTTTCTGCTAACCTCATCAGGAGAGGTTGGGGATGGTAGAACATGTCCTGCCGTGGCATATCAGCCATCAAGAGCGGTCAGGGCACCTTCGAAGGGCGGCCTTTTTGCCAGGGTAAACCTGGCGCCGACGGTGAGGACGGGATCGAACCCTTTTGCTATCCTCACCAGGGAGAAATTGGAAATGGTGAACTATATCCTCGCGCAGATCCGCGAGCTTACGCAGGCGGCGCGAGACATCTATCGCGTCAACCCGGTGATCTTCCTGGTCGTCTATTTCGCTTCGGTGCCGTTTTTCTACTATTCATTATTCCGGATGCTCCGGGCGCTCGCGCGCAGGCGTGGCAAGGAGATCATGCTCTGGAGCTGCGTCTTCCTGGGCGCGACGGTGGCACCTTTTCTCTACGTGCTCTTCTTCGGCCGGAACCTCCCGTGGTGGGTGTACGGGGTCATCGCCGTGCTCATCGGTCAGGGCGTTTTCTCCCTGGGCTTGAAGCTACGGGGGGCATCTGCAGCCGGCGCCAGGCCAGAGGTATCCGACCCTGCGAGCGGACCACTTCCGTCGCCGGCTGCGCCACGTTAGAGGTGCAGCTCAAGGTTGCAAAAGTGGGCATTCTGCGACACTGAGCTCAAGACTCAACAACTCACAAGAGCACGTCTTTACCCAAATGGAGTTGAACGACCCTTTCAGCGGGCGACACCCCCCCTTATTGGGGGTCTGTAAACCACCCCTTAGGGTCTACCTCTTTGCCCCTCCGTCTCGTAGAATCTCATCCAAATCGAGCGTAGCGCTCACCAAAGGGGCGCTGATCCATCACAACTATGTTGCGATATTCGTCACAAACATGATCGCGAGGCGATGAACCGCATTGAAAGTTCTGCTCGTCTTTACCGAGCTGTCTGATACCCTGCGGAAAGGAAGATAGAGCATGGCTCGCTATGAGTTGGTGAAAGGTTTGCCCGTCGTGACGATGGCAGAGGGAAGGCAAGTCGGCAAGGTTGACGACCTGGTCGTCGATCCTGAGCGCAAGGCGGTGCGCTGGCTGCGCCTTCATCGGGGGGGGATGCTGGGCGGTGAGCGGCTTTGGGTATCGGTCGAGGCGGTGCGCGGCCTGGGTGAAGATGCCGTCACGATCAATGCGGAAGCCGACGCCCGAGCACCCGCCGACGCTCCCGAAGCCCTCGCTCTGGTCAAAGCCAGCCGCGGGATCATCGGCAACAAAGTGATCACCGAGAGCGGTGATCACCTGGGCGAGGTGCGTGATTACGAATTCGATCCGGATACCTTCGCCCTGACCTTCCTATCTGTTTCCCAGGCCAGGAACGTCGTGGGCGAGGTTCTGACGATCGCCGGCGATAAGGTGGTCGCCATCGGAGAAGACGCGATCGTCGTCACCACCCCCGCGGGGATGGGGCCAGACCAGAAGACAGACGCCAAGAAAGAGGCCACAACTTAGCCAGGACTGCAGGCATGGCATAGGGTGTCCGGTATTCGGAGCCGGGACACCCAAATCCTCATATAGGAGAAGACCGAATGACCGATCAAGACCCCGAGGACGGGTTCGACGCAAAGTATCTATGGGGCTTTCTGGGTGGACTGCTGGCAGGGACCCTGGTTGGCGCCCTGGCGGGCGCGGGGGCAATGCTGTTGCTGGCGCCGCAATCGGGCAAGAGGACACGGGCCCGAATCCTACGGAAAGGCGCCGAGCTGAGTGAGCAGGCGACCGATACGGTAGAAGGCTCACTCAAGTACGCCGGCAACAAAGCCGGGCAGATCATGCACGATGTGCGCGAGACAGCCGATGGATTGGAGCATCGCGCCCAGGCCGTGTTCGACGAGCAAAGCGAGCGGGCGTCTTCGGCTGTGAAGGCCGGCAAAAAGGCGGTTCGTGATCTCCAGGGCTAACCAGCGGAACCTCGCCTGGTTAGCCTCTGGGCATGGAAGGGCAAACCATGAAGAGAGACGTCGGTTTGTGGATCGACCATAGGAAAGCTGTGATCGTGATCGCCACAGAGGAAGGGGACGAGACCAAACTCATAGAGTCAGAGATGGAGAAACATGTCCGGTTTGCGAGTGGCTCCTCCCAGGATGGCTCGTCCGAGGACATGCGGGATCGGCAGTTCGCGAACCATCTCGCGCTCTACTGATGATCGCGTCATCGAGTGTATCGGGGACGCACAATCCATCTTGATACTCGGCCCGGGTGAGGCCAAGGGCGAGCTCGCAAAACGTCTTGAGGGCACGGAGCTCGGTGGACGTGTCGTTGGCGTTGAGACGGTTGACAAGATGACGGATCGCCAGATCGCGGCAAGAGTTCGGCAGCGGTTTCCGAGCAGCTGAAACCAACCCGGGTAGGCAATAGCTGCTTTCCTGACGAGTCGATGAACAGGCCATCCCATCTACCCTCAGTGGAGGAGCCCATGACGGAAGTCGCCTACCAACGCCTGCCAGCGCGGCTGGCCACACGTCTGCTGGAGCTGTCCAACCTCGACTGCATCATTTCTGGCCCCGGCCAGCAGGCCCTGGCCGGCGTGCTTGGCACCTATCGCGAGTCAATCGGCGCCCGCTTGCAAGGCCTTAGAGACGCTGGGGCGCTGAAGCCAGGCCATGGCAGCATCGAGTCGCGAGACACTACGGGCCTGCGTACTGCCGCGGGCGGACCGGTCCGGATTTCAGACCAGCCATTTCCGCGGGATGGACAAGCCACAGGCACAGCAGAAGAGGAGGGAATCCGACGGTGACAGACCAAATACCCTTCGACAGGTATCGCCCGCATCCATGGCATGGGCTGCTGCCGGGCCACGATCCGCCACGCCTGCTCCAGGCTTACATCGAAATCACACCCTTCGACCCGGTGAAGTACGAGATCGACAAAGCCACCGGTTACCTGCGGGTTGACCGCCCTCAGCGTTCCTCCTCGCTGCCACCCGCGCTCTACGGCTTTGTCCCCCGCACCTATTGTGGGCCTCGCGTAGCAGCCCTCTCGCCGGAGGTTACGCAAGCCGACGGCGATCCCTTGGACATCTGCGTGCTTAGCGAGCGCCCGATCAACCGTTCGGAAATACTGGTGGATGCCGTCGTGCTGGGTGGCCTGCGTGCCATCGACAATGGCGTGGCGGACGACAAAATCATCGCGGTGCTGCTCAACGACAATATCTGGGGCACGGCGCACGACATCACCGATATTCCTCAACGCATCGTCGAACGGTTGCAGCACTATTTCGCGACCTACAAGATGATTCCCGGCCATCCCTCCGCCATGGTGATTCGCGAAATCTACGGCGTGGCGCATGCAGAACAAGTGGTTCGCGCTGCCATGGCAGATTACATGACCTTGTATGGGGAGCAGTCCGCTGAAAGCAGCAGCGTGAGCCCATGAAACGATGGTCTTCTTGACAAGAGGGTCAAAGGCAGATCCAGGACTTGAAACCGCTTATCGCCGCCCCTCACGTTGGGATCATGCGAGGCCGGTGATGTTGAAGCACCCTGCCAACAGGGGGGAATCGAGCATGGAGGTACACGAACTCGCCGGGGGACCCGTTCCAGCCGAGCTGCTTGTGAACATTCCGCGCCTGGTCTCTGCCTACTACAAGGGCAGGCCCGATGCGTGCGACCCGGCCCAGAAAGTCTCGTTCGGCACCTCCGGGCATCGGGGGTCGTCGCTGCACAACAGCTTCAATGAGGACCATGTCCTGGCCATCTGCCAGGCACTGTGTGAGCAACGGAGAGCCCAAGGCATCACGGGGCCACTGTATATGGGCAAGGATACCCATGCGCTATCCGAGCCTGCCCAGGCTACTCGCGATCGAAGTGTTTGCCGCCAACGACGTCGACGTCGTGATCCAGGTTGGGTTGGGCTACACGCCCACGCCGGCCATCTCCCACGCCATTCTGGCCTACAACTGCGGCAAGAAGATCCGGGCTGTCTGACGGCGTGGTCATCACCCCGTCGCACAACCCGCCGGACGAAGGGGGTTTCAAGTACAACCCGCCTTCCGCCGGGCCGGCGGACCTTGCCATCACCAAGACGATCCAGGACCGCGCCAACGAGATCCTGATGGACGACTTGAGAGAAGTCAAGCGATGGCCCCTGGCAAGGGCGGTCAGGGCCGGTACGACACATGAGTATGACTATGCTGCGCCGTACGTGGCGGACTTGCGCAACGTCGTCGACGTGCAGGCGATCGCCAGGTCCGGGTTGAAGATTGGGGCCGATCCATTGGGAGGAGCCAGCATGGCCTATTGGGACCAGATTGCCGACATGTATGGGCTCGCCCTCGAGGTGGTGAACCGGCACGTGGACCCGACCTTCTCGTTCATGACCCTGGACCGGGACGGCAGGATCCGCATGGATCCCTCTTCGCCCTACGCCATGGCGAGTCTTATCGGCCTGAAGGATAGGTACGACATTGCTTTCGGCAACGACACCGACTGTGATCGCCACGGCATCGTCACGCCCAGCGCCGGACTCATGAACCCGAACCATTACCTGGCCGCGGCGATCTGGTATCTGTTCCAAAATCGTCCGGCCTGGGGCCACGGCGTGTTCGTCGGCAAGACGCTGGTGTCGAGCACCATGATCGATCGGGTGACCGACCAGCTTGGACGGGGCCTCTATGAGGTGCCGGTTGGCTTCCAGTACTTTGTCGAGGGCCTGCTGGACGGCTCCCTGGGCTTCTGCGGCGAGGAGAGCGCGGGGCGTCGTTCTTGCGCACAGACGGGACCGTCTGGACGACCGACAAGGACGGCATCATCCTGGATTTCCTGGCCGCCGAGATCACGGCGATGACCGGACGTGACCCCGGCGAGCACTACCAGGCGCTGGAGAGCCGGTTCGGCAGCCCGGTGTATGAGCGGATGGACGTGCCTGCCAACGAGTTGCAGCGAGCGGTGCTGGCCAACCTGTCGTCCGACCTGATCCAGGCCACTGAGATGGCAGGAGAGAAGATCATCGCCAGGCTCACCCGTGCGCCGGGCAACAGCGCCGCGATGGGCGGGCTGAAGGTGATCACGGAAAACGGCTGGTTCGCGGCCAGGCCGTCTGGAACGGAAGATGTCTACAAGGTCTACGCCGAGAGCTTCCGCGGCGCGGAGCATCTGCGGGAGATCCAGGACGAGGCTCAGGCTATCGTAGACGCCGCGTTCCGAGCGGCAGGATTGTAAAGCCAGTGTCGATCTTCAGGTTTGGCGAATGAATACACCACGTCTCGGCGATCCTTCCCTCGGTCGTCTGCGAACCAAGCTGATCTTCAACCCCGGCGCGGGGGCAGCCGGCGAGTCGCCCTTTCAGCTGATGGATGTGATCAGGGAGATGCAAGCCTGGAAGCTCCTTCCGGAAGCTTACCTGATCGAACCGGGCTCCGACTTGCGGCAGGTGGTCCAGGACGCCCTCGCGGAAGGGTTTCGCATGTTCGCGGTTTGCGGCGGTGACGGCACCATTTCGGCCGTGGCCCGAACGCTGGCAGGCACGCGTGCTACCCTGGGAATCATACCCATGGGCACGCAGAACAACACGGCCCTCAGCCTGGGCATCCCATCAGATATCCCCGCTGCCGTGGCCATCCTGCGGGCGGGCAGGCGCATCAAAGTGGACGTCGGCATGGCTGCCTGTGGCAAGGACAACACGCCCTTCCTGGAGGTCTGCTCGGTCGGGCTGGTATCGAGCCTTTTCCCGTCTGCCGACGATATCCAACACGGCAACCTGGCGCGGGTGGGCGACTTTCTGGCCACGCTGGTCGGCTCTCCGCCGGCCGAGATACACCTGGTGCTGGACCGCAAGCAGGCGATCCACAGCCTGGGTCATATCGTACTGGTCTCCAACATGCCCGTTATCGGCCTCCATTATCGGCTCGGCAAAGCCGATTCGTTCAACGATGGCTTGCTGGATGTGTTGTTCTTTGCGGATCTATCCAAACTGGACCTGCTGAGCTATGTTTTTCAAGGGGTGGGCACAGGTGTGCCGGAAGACTCACGCATCCAACACTACCACGTTCGCAGGGTGGATATCGACACTCACCCTGCCATGCCGGTCATGGCCGACGGGAGCCCGCTAGGAGAAGGGCTGGTGCGTATCGAAGTGCGGCGCCGCGCCCTGGCGGTGATGGTCGGCTTGCCGGTGCCGGCGGCGTTGCCGGAGCAGGGCAAGGTCGCGGAGTAACAGGCGCGTGAGTCCGGAGAGCGGAACGAGTTTGCCTGAAGATGAGGCTCGCAAGACAAATGCCCGCCGGCCCCTACTCATGAGGGTCAATCGAGCACTTGCCTGGCGGGCCGCCCTCGCGGCCGGCCTGCTCCTGACTGTGGCGCTCATGCCTTCCTCGGCGCGCGTGACGTTTTGGGACGGCATGGAGGCCCACGGAACCCTGGCGGGCCTGTTGTTGGTATTTAGCCTGTTGGCGCTCTCGCTGCTATGGTCCGCAGGCCAGCGCCTGGACGCATGGGCCTTCCTGTTCTTCAACCTGCGGGGCCCGCGCCCGCTGTGGCTGGACCGGGTGATGCTGGGTTTCACCCAGATCGGCAATGGCATCACCGGGCTGGCAATTGCCTTGATCTGTTTCGGGGCCGGGGATCGTCTGCTGGCCTACGAGATCGTGCTGGGCATCTTGACGTTATGGCTGGTGGTCGAGTTCACGAAGGACTTGCTGCGCCGGAGGCGGCCCTTTATCCGGCTGACCCAGGCACGCGTCGTCGGCCATCGGGAGGGCGGGCGATCCTTCCCGAGCGGCCACACGAGCCAGGGCTTTTTCATGGCGACCCTGATGGCCCAACATTTCCACGCGCCCTTATGGGCAGCACTCCCATTGTACGGCATTGCCCTGCTGTTGGGCATGACGCGGATGTACGTCGGGGCGCATTACCCGCGGGATGTGCTGGCGGGGGCCATCCTGGGCAGCGCCTGGGGCCTTCTGGTGGCGATTGTCAACCCTCAAGTGCTGGTGCGGCTCGGATGAGACGACCAAGGGGGTTGCATGGCAACCCCCTCAACTGAATCATCGCCACGTCAACGCAGCCCGTGGGTATGTGCTTGCTGCCGCCAATCTGACCGATCCCGGAGGGGGCAGCGACCAGGAATTCCCCGAGCGCCTCGAGCCATTGGTCGAGCAATTGGCGGCAATGCACAACCACCAGCGTCTTAACTTTGCGCTGGGCGATCAAGTACGCCGCGACAACGGTCTTGCCGAAAGCCGTCGCAACCGCCAGGACGCCTGTGTCGTGACCCATTAACGCCTGGCGGCCTGTTGCCGTTCAATCTGCACGAACAGCAAGAGATAGATCTTCTTGAGGAAGGCGACGGCAAACTGTCAGCTTACGAATTCAAGTGGTCGAACCGCAAGTCGACCTCTATGCCCAGCCAGTGGCTGGCCGCTTGTCCCGCGGCTCTCTACCCCTTGTTGCCCCCGAAAACTACCTGGATTTCGTTGCCCCAGCCCACTGAGCGGCTCACATCGTTGAACAGCACGACACGACCGGTCATGCCAATGTGGCAGAGCTTCTCATGCCTTTGACCGAGGAGAATCATCAGGAAGGGTTCTGCCGGCCCGGCTAACCCGTGCCGAGCTGGCCTCCCAAGGTGCCAACACGCTGTGACGGCGCGCAACATCTCGCGCCGCGTGGCGCCAGGTACCAAAGGCAGCGCAGGCGCCTCGCGTTCGTGTCTCTGCGCCCGGCAGCATTCCGGGCCAACGGGCGCCTTCGTGAAGCGTACTGCAATCCTGCTGATCGGGATGCTCTTGTGCGGGTTGTCCGGCGGTCCGGCAGCGCAGACCACCGCGCAGGGCTCGCTGCCTGGGTCGGTCACGCGAACCGGGATCTGATTCTCTTTGGCTGGCGACTCTACAGCTTGCTGCGTCGCTCGAACCAGCCGGCCCGAACGCTCTCCCGCACGTCGAATTCCGGCACGTACGGTTTGATGTCCAGCAGCGGGGTGCCGTCCAGCACGTCCACCCCTTCGACGTCCAGCCGGTTGCCCTGGCGCCTAACCAGTTTCACGGTAGAGATGCCGATGGGGTTGGGGCGGCAGGGAAAGCGCGTGGCGAACAGGCCGTGCAACTGATCGTCGAGAAATGGGGTCACCCGCAGCGCATAGCCCTCCGAGCAATGGAACACGTAAAGCAGCGTGATGTGCGAGAAGCCTTCGATGTCCTGCAGCCCTTCTTCGAACTCGGGATAGACTTCAACCTGGCCGCGCGCCTGCGAACGAGCGGCCTGGACCGGCGTGGCGGCTTTCTCCGCGAACGGCGAACTGATGACCCCGATGGGCCGCATGACGAACTGCTCTGCGGTCATGGCTTGTTCTGATACTCCCGTTGTAACGACAAAAGGCGTACGCCCCGCACCTGCGGGGATGCTGCGCCCTACCCGACCGTGCGCACGACGGCCGCTTCATCGGTGACCTGCCCGCCCGAGATGGTCGAGGCGCCGCTCATGCAGGCCATCTCAAGCGTCTGCCTCAGAAAACAAGGATAACAGCTGATCTTTAGCGGCGCAGGGTGGCAACCAGACGCCTCGGGCGGAGCAACAAATCGAGGGCGTCCTCGATGCACGGCACGACGACATCGGCGGTCCGCAGTGCAGCCAGCGCCAAGCCTTCAGGCCCCAATACAGCGATCCCGAGGGCAGCCTCGGCCAGCATGAGCGCATCGTTGGCACCGTTGCCGATGGCTACGGTCTGGGCGGCGCCGAGTTGCCGTACGAGAGCCTGCTTCTGGCGTGCCTCGTCCCCCGGAACGATACGATGCAAGCGGATGTCCAGAGCCGCGGCGGCCGCGGCAGCCTTCCCCTGCGTATCCGCCGTGAGCAGATAGACTGCCATGTCGGGCGCCAGCGCTCCCAGCCGCTCGGCCACGCCGTCCAGGATGCGCCCGTCCAGCGCGATGGTGCCGTTGAGGTCGAGCGCCAGGCACTCGAGCTCGCGCGTTCGGTCTCCCGGCACATCGATACGAATCATGCCCTGGCCTGCGGGGCCGGCATCACCGGGACACGGGCCGCCGGCGCCGGCTCGGCCACGCGCTGCGCGATGGGCGTGAACGCATCCGCCGCACAGCGCTCGATCATGCCGCCATCGCTTTCGACTGAAACCGCGATACGCATGAGCCTACTCCTTTGTTGGCTGGGACAGGCCAACCGTAGCACAGGCCCGGCTGCATGTCAAGTATAGTAGTTGACAGCGTTCCAGGGAAGTGATATCGTACCGTATGTTATTTGACCATTCAGGAGATGGTTTTGCCAGGGCAAGGTGATGTCATGGCCCAAGAACTATCAGTGGGCGGCAGCCTGCGGGCCATCCGCCAGGAACGTGAACTGTCGCAGAGGGCGCTGGCAGAGAAAGCGGGCCTGTCCCCCAATGCCATCAGCCTGATCGAGCGCGACGAGATCTCCCCGAGCGTGGCTACGCTGCAACGGCTGGCAACGGCGCTCGGCGTCAAGATGAGCTACTTCTTCGACACGGCGGCGGAGGCCAAGGTGATCTATTCCAGGGCTGGGACGCGGACCCAGGTCGCGGCTGGCGGGGTCACCATCGAGGGGCTGGGATCGCGGCTGCGCGATCAGCAGCTGGAGCCGTTCCACCTGACCCTGGCGCCGCAAGCCGACGCCGGCGACCACCACGTAGTGCACGCCGGCCAGGAATTCGTATGCTGTTATCGGGGCTGCGTGGATTACGAGATCGATGGGACAACGTACGTCCTGACCGCGGGCGACTACCTGTTGTTTGAGGCGGAATTGTCCCACTACTGGCACAACGGGGGCCAGGAAACAGCCGAGCTGCTGCTCATTTTGCGGGCGCCGGATTTCCCCGAGGACCTGGCGCGCCGGCATTTCACCAGGCATCCGTCCGTGGGGCATATCCGATAACGGGGCCACTGCTTCTTCTCCAAGGCCATCCGCGGCGCTCGGTTCGGCAAGCGCGCGGTGGCGCCGTAAGGAGGCCCTACGTGCACAGCGCAAGCACAGGACGTTTTCGTCAGGGAGACGGGGGGCTGGGTCGCCGTTCAGCTGGAAGCCTGCACGCGATGCGGCACGTGCGCCGAGGCGTGCCACTTCTTCTACCCGGCCACCGGCAGAATGTTACACGGATCCTTGCCGTCGGCGTGGCTGTAACCAAACCGGGCCTCTGCCGTCTAACCAATAGCAAGGCAAGAGACATTCTTCACAGAACAGAGCCGCTCTAAGGACGCGGTGATCCGTTCGGCCGAGCAATCCGCGGTCAAGAAACACCTGGAAAACCCGCCGCAAATTGGCGTCACCACAGTTTTCGAGGAAGTGGCCGCGCCGCACTGAGGGGCAAGGCTTTTGCAAAGGAGAAATGGATCGTCATGCCACTTTACGAGTTCCAATGTGCCCTGTGTGACAGCACCTTCGAGGAGTTGATGGCGGCCGCCCGGGGGGCCGCGACAACCCTTGACGTCACCTGCCCGAAGTGTGGCAGCCGCGACGTGCGCCGCAAGGTGTCGTTATTTGCCTCCAAGAGCGGCGGAGGGAGCAGCAGCGCCTATTCCTCTTCAGCAGGGGGATGCGCTCCAAGCGGCTGAGGCATTCGCCGCTAGCCGGCCGTGTGCCGGCCAATGTCCGCCGGAGAATCCGGGGTGAACACCCGGCCCTCCGGCATCCAGCGCGATAATTCCGCTGCCAGCATCAGAGCCAGGAAGCATTATGCCACTCAGCATCGCCCACATCCCCGGCCTCGAGGACATTGCCCGCGAGGCCAGGCAACGTCTGCAGCGCGTCATCGAAGCCGTCGAAGCCTGAGTCGGCAATCGCGTGCGTCCTGCAAGAAGGAATGCAACCATGGCCCCCAAGCAGAATCGGCAAATTGTGCTCAAGAACCGCCCGCAGGGCATGCCAACCGTGGAGAACTTCGCCGTCGTAGAGACTCCGGTGCCTTCGGCGATGCCCGGTCAGGTCCTCCGCCAGACCATCTACCTGTCCCTGGATCCCTACATCGCGCGGGCGGATGAGCGCTGCGCGGTCCTATGCCCAGCCGGTGGAGGTCGGGCAGGTGATGGTTGGCGGAACGGTGAGCCGCGTGATCGCATCCAATAGCCCGGCCTTTGCCGAGGGCGATATCGTCCTTGGCTACGACGGCTGGCAGGAGTATGGCCTGTCAGATGGCGCGGAGCTCCGAAAACTCGACCCTACCATGGCCCCCATCTCGTATGCCCTGGGCGTGCTGGGCATGCCCGGCATGACAGCATATGTCGCGCTGCTCGACGTGGGCCGCCCAAGGCCGGGGGAGACCGTCGTCGTCTCGGCAGCCTCTGGTGCAGTCGGGTCGGTGGCGGGCCAGATCGCCAGGCTCCAGGATTGCCGGGCTGTGGGCATTGCCGGCAGCGACGCCAAGTGTGAGTATGTCACCAGCGCCCTGGGCTTTGATGCCTGCATCAACTACAAGTCTCAAGAGCTCGATGCAGCACTGCATAGCGCCTGCCCGAGGGGGATCGACGTGTACTTCGACAACGTCGCCGGCCCTATCCTCGAAGCGGTCTTGCGGCACATCAATGTCGGTGCGCGCATCCCGCTGGTGGGCCTCATCTCGCAGTACAACGCCTCCTCACTGCCTGCCGGACCAAACCTGGGTGTCCTCCTGACACAAAGTGCCATGATCCAGGGTTTCCTGGTAGGCGATCATAGCCATCGGTTACCGGACTTCCAGGCCGACATGAGCCGCTGGCTCGGCGAAGGGAGGATCAAGTACCTGGAAGATATCGTGGGGGGTTTGGAAAATGCGCCGCAAGCGTTCCTGGGGCTTTTCGAGGGACGGAACTTCGGCAAGCTCCTGGTGCGCGTCAGCGATGATCCGTTCCGCCAGTAGCTCGGGGCCAGGCGAGTTCGATCGATGGCTTCGCCGAAGTTTTGCTGCACGCGGCTCGAAGGCAAGCTAACCGCCATTCCCGCCTCTCACGCTGGCTATCTTATCTATCATGGGTAATACTGTGCCTCGGTGAGCCCTGTGTCAAGGCCGGATACTTGCCAGAATGGGCCGGTTGCCCACCAGCAGCGGCAATGAGGGCCAGGGCAAGCAGCCACGAGCGCGCTCCGCCCCGATGAGCCGGCAACTCGGTAGAGGCAATGCGGGTCTCGGATCCCCTGTGGGCGGCATATCGAGCCATGCGGATCACCTCTTATACTATATTGAAGACCTTGATCAGGGTTATGGCGACGATCAGCAATACCAGCAGGGAGCCGATGACCGCGGCCGCCACCGGCTTTCCGACCTTGCGAACCGAGCGCACGTCAACGCCGAGGCCCAATGCCGCCATGGCACCAACCGTCAACCAGCGAGAGACCCCGGCCATGGGGTCCGCCAGAAGCGCAGGCAAAACGCCCACGGAGCGCAAACCGGCCAGAATCACGAAACCGATGATGAACCAGGGCACCAGCTTGCCGACGGCCAGCCGGGCGCGGCCGGCCCCTTCCGCTTTGTCCCGGGCAGGCGGCCGGACCAAGAAGAAGATCACCATTGGGCCCAACATCAACACGCGCACCAATTTGACCAGGGTACCGATCTGCCCGCTGAGGGTGCTGACCGGGAAGGTGGCGGCGATGACCTGCGGGACGGCATAGACCGTCATGCCGGCAAGCACGCCGTATTGATAGAAAGAGAGACGCAGCACGGGCATCAGCAGCGGCAGCCCGAGCACCATGACGACGCCGAGCACGGCCGTCAAAGCGATGGACGACGCCACGTCGTCGGCGCTCGCGCCGATTACTGGTGCCACGGCTGCAATCGCTGAGTTGCCACAGATCGAGTTACCACTGGCAACCAGAGTGGCCAGTTTCGGGTTCAGGCCCAGCAGCCTGCCGATCGTCCGGCTGGCGGTGATCCCGATCACCACCACGCCGACAATGGCAGCGAGCAGCATCGGACCTGCCTGGAACAGGACGGGCAGGCTGACGGATGCTCCGAGCAGGACGATGGCCAGCTCGAGCACCTGCTTGGCGGTGAACGATATGCCAGATGTCCAAACGCTGCCCATCATCCAGACGGTCCTGACCAGAGTGCCCAGGAGGATCGCCAGCACCAGGGCCTCGATCACCGCCTGGTGCACCAATTGCGCCTCCAGGATCTGCAGGCCCCAGGCCGCCACGCCAATGGCCGCGGACAGGCCCATGCCGGGCAAGAGCGCCCTCGCACTTCCTTGAATCGAGCCCCACCGCGTGTTCGACCGGCCGGCCGTTTTGGCTACCGCACCTGTTTGCATGGCTAGCGCTGTCTCCTTCTCGCAATACGTAATCGTGCATCAGCGGGTGAACTGAGGTAATTGAACCATACGTTACAAATCGCACACTCTACACCAGTCAACGGTATAATGCAAGCACATATTCCATATCGTTCCATAACTATTAGTTATCCCACGGGAATGCCTTGTCGAGCAGGCAGCGGCCGCGCCCACCACGGATAGCTTTTGGACCGCGAAAGCCAAGAAACGAAACACACGAAAGGCGGTCGCCACGGTCGTCGGGCGCGCCCCGGTGGTCCCCGGGCGCCGCGGGCCACGCCCACGGCGGGTCGCGTTGGGCGAGACCCAGGCGCAGGGGCCCGCGGGACGGCACGCTCCTTCGTGCCCATTGTGCACGGACACATACCATGTTAGAATCAGTATGAACTACATGCAAGAGGTATGACAATGGGCGCAATCGAGGTACGCCTGGGTCCAAAGAACCAGGTGGTGATCCCAAAGACGATCCGAGAGACCCTGCACGTAAAGGAAGGCGACGTCCTGCTGTTCGTGGTCCAGCGGGAAACGGTGATCCTCCGCGCCCGGCCCGCCAGTTTCACGGAGGCCCTGCGCGGGCTCCGCAAAGAAGTATGGGGAGGCGAGGACATCGGCGGCTGGCTCACGGGGGAGCACGACGCATGGGACTAGCGGAACTGAACGCCGAGCTGGCTAGCCTGAACAGGATCTGCATCGACACGGCTATTTTTGCCTACCATCTGGCCGAGCATCCCCGCTACGTGGACTACACTTCGGCCATCCTTTTTGCTGTGGAGCAAAAGAAGCTGGAAGGCATGATCACCACGATAACCTTGACGGAGTTGCTTACCTATCCCGCGCAAAAGGGCGACGTGGAAACGTTGCGGGAATGGGAGCTGTACCTGACCAGCTTCCCAAACCTGCTGATCGTGCCACTGGACCAGCCGCTGGCGCGCGAGGCAGCCCTGGTGCGCGGCGAAACGCGGCTGAAGACTCCAGACGCGGTCCAGGTCGCCGCGGCACGGTTGCACGGAGCCGATGCCCTCGTCACCAACGACCGGCCCTGGGGGCAGCGCGTCGAATTCCCGCGCGTCCTCATCCTGGATGATTTCGCGACTTGATGAGAGCATGCCGTTGCGCTTTTCTGGGAAACAGTGCAATCGTAGGGGTATACCTTGCAATTGCCTATTATGATCAGGAACACAAGGGGCGGCGCAATGCTGCGCAGGCTTTGCTTACGGCCGACCAATTACGTGGTTCGACCCGCCGTGACCTGGAGAGCTTCCTGAAGGACCTCGGCGCAGGGCACGGCAAGCGTGCAAGGCGGCAGTTCCGGGATCCGTTGTCAGGCCAAAAAGGATGAGCGGCCCCCTGACATGCGTGGCGCTCTACTTCGGCTATGGAAACCAGCTATTTTGGCAGGCTGGCTACACGCCGGGCGTTCGCTCCAATCCTCATGCACCGCATCCAAAGTGACCCGCACGTTTGCGCTTTGCTCGCTCGTGCGCGATAATTTCGCTCTGTGCGATAAGTTGCAAAGTGCAAGCGAGGTGAGGACCCCCGCCGCACCAACGTAAGCGGCGCGCGGTCGTCCCCTGAACCACCTGGCGCTTTCTTCCGGCGCCGACCCCCGGCCGACCAGGGCCATTCTCGATTGAAGTCGACAGTTCGACGGCGACCCAAGGTGCCAACCTGCTCGCCTCGGCGACGCATGGGCCCTGGCCGCTTTGGCACGTTGCGCAGCGCCAACAGGCGATTTCCTCACTCGCCGCGCCGCCTTGCTTAGGGAGAATCCTCATAATGCGAAAATGGATCTATGCCAGCGGCTCGTTGCTCGTCGTCGGCCTGGCTGCGCTTGTCGTGTCAGTAGCACTGCCGGCGAAGGTGTCCCAAGCGCATCCCACCAACGCCTTTTTGCAGGCCGCCGAGTCGCAGTATCCGTGGATCGTCGGTACACAGCTCGACCAATGTGTCTTGTGCCACGTAAGCAACACCGATTTCGATCGCAACCCCTATGGCGCCGACTGGGCCAGCCATGGAAATAGCTTCACCGCGATCGAGAACCTTGATTCTGACCACGACGGCTTCACGAACATCGTCGAGATCAAGGCCTTGACTTTCCCTGGCAATCCCGACAGCAAACCGTCCGGCACGCCCAATGCTCCCCTTACACCGACGATGACGCCGACGGCTACGCCAACCTTCACGCCGACGAACACGCCGGCGGCTGCGCCAACCCTCACGCTGACCGGAACGGTGACGAGCACGCCCCCTTACGGTCTCTACTTTCCGCAGCTGGTGAACTGAGACCTGGGTGGATACGGTCCAGAAATCGGAAGGGATCAGGGAGCCATGCCGCACGGGCCCTTAGTTCTCGGCAGCTTGGCGCGAGGCGCATGCGCGAGACGTGTTGCAAACGTGGCGAGGTCCCCCTCGCTATGACCACGATATCTCCCGCGCCTGCTCCAGGAGGCGAAATACCTGCCCGTCATCGGCGTCGGCCGTCCGCCCGAGAAGGCCCTTGAGCCATCTGCCTGGCAAGCCAGATCGGCCATGCAGCGCGCCCACCGCGGCCCCGACGATGGCTCCAACGGTATCATTATCCCAGGTGTCGTTGACTGCTCGGACGATGGCCTCCTCCGGATCGTGACCGAATCGCATCAGTATGTAGAGGACGCTCGGCACCGTTTCGAAAAGATAGGGGCCCGAATACCAGGTGTTGCAGGCGTCCAACGTGGAAAGCCTGTCCTCGTAGGCCCGGCTCACGACCTCGCCGGCGAAATGCCAGAGCGGGCCCTGATAGTCTGCGTAAGCGGGTGCATTTGAGCGATAGGTCTCGTCATGTTCCAGGGCGCGTGCTATCTCTGTGTAGCTGTTCGGCCACCACTCCGGCGCTGGGGCGTGGCCCATTCGCAGTAGCCGCCAGAGCATGCCGGTGAAGGCCACGCAAGCGCTGATTGACGCCGAGTCGTTGTGGGTGATCATCGCCGACAATGCGGCGTCGGCCCAAAGCGCTTCGGTCCCCGTGTTGACGTAGGGCAAGAGCACCGGGCTGATGCGCATCAGCGCACCGTTGCCGGCCGATTTGGGGCCTGCCCGGTACCAGGGCTTGCCCGCCTTCATGTTGGCGACGAATTCCCAAACCGCGCTGCCGATGCCAAAGATACGCTGCCGGCAGAAACGCTGAGCGACGCGTTCGGGCACAAAGCGCCGGTCGGCCAGTATTTGCTCGAGGGTCCAGAAAGTGAGCTGTGTATCATCGGACGGGAGCCCGACACGCTGTCCGTTCGCATGCCGGTTGGGCAGATAGTCGCGGATCTCGCCGTACCAGGCTAAGCGCTGGCTTGGATGTTGGCTTTCAGTGGTGTTGCCCAGCGCGTCGCCGATTGCCGCGCCCAGCAGCATGCCCTCGACCCGGTCGAAATCCACTTCCTGGGCTGGAAGAGCTGGGAGTCGATCGAAGAGTGGGCCGCGCTGTATGTCGATGCTGCGTGAACGGAAGAGCTCCTCCAGCAGCTGGCCGTTTTCCGAGAGTGACTCGTTAGCAGTCATACAGGCCGTCCTCCTTCGTTCAAATACCCAAAAGCCTGACCCGCAGCAATTGGAATTGAGCAGCCGGCTCCGGATGCCTCCAACGACAGAGCGAGGCCAATGCCCCTTCGCAAGGGTCGGTCAGGTCACCGCCCTCACTGCAATTCGTGCAACAAGCTAAGGTAAATGGCGATCTGGTTCTTCTGGAACAGGGATTCGAGATCTCGGATCACCGCATCCAGATCGAGCTGTTGGTCTCCCTGGTCCATCAGCCTGACGGCTATAGCCCGCAGATCCATCTGTCCGCCGGATGCCTGCTTGATCATCTCGAGTAGCAGAACCTCACTGCCTTCCGCGGCTCTCGGGCGTACTAAGCCTTGAACCTCATCCGCAAGACGCCGCGCTTCGGCATCCATTGCAGACAATGGCTGAAGTGCGCGGGCGACGAAGCCCCTAAGATCGCTGATCTTGCTACTTTCTAGGCTCTGGTGCAATGCGTTGACGCGCGTCATGAGATCTCCGCGCGCGGTCCTCGGTTGGCTTTAGCGATAACCGTTGGACCTGAATGGCGTATCGTAGGATCTGCAGGCTATTCTCGAGTCGGCGAATGACGACGGCTGCATGTTGGGTGACGCACCGACCCACGGCCTCGGCCAGGGCTTCATAGGACTCAGTCGGGTGTTCTTGGTCAAAGGGGATGTGTAAGTCAGAGGAGATCCCCGCCGCTGTCAGAGCCTGCCCATACTCTTGACACGACCGCTCGAAATCCTGCCTTCGGGTGGCTAACCACTCGTCAATGCGCTTTTTCAAGACCTGCACCTGTCGTTCCGCAGCGCCATGCATACTCCACATAGTAAGGGCCTGCGTCTCAAACTGTGCATGCAGGTTCTCCCAGGCCCGCTCTGTCTCGGCCTGGAACTCGGCGTTCTGGTAGACGCGTTGCGCTGTCTGCGCCTGACTGGCGACCTCGACAGCCAAGCTTGCCACGCGCCGCCAGTTTTCAAGATCGTCTTTGCGGTCCTCGAAGCTTTGCAGGCGCGTGTTCAGCATGCGCGCTTGCTTGCTGAGACTTACCAGGCGTTGCTGCGTGCGAGCGATCACCTGCGAGATCGACCCCCCGTTTTGCTGCGACTCGCGTGCCGATTCCTCGCGCAGTTGCCGAACATCGCCCAAAGCCGCCTGGTAGGCAGCGACCAAATCTTGCCTTTGTTTTTCCAGAGGATCGCGCAACGGGCCGGGTCCAAATTCGCGACCCAGCCAGGCCGGCACACCTTGGTTCAGCGCATCGAGCAAGCGGTTCTGTTCCTGCTGAAGTTTCTCTTTCAGCGCCGCGGCCCGGAACGCGGCGAAAGCGGTCGCGTCGCTATTCAGTTGGCGCAGTTCCGACTTCACGGACTCGAGTTCATCGCGCTCCTTTGCAGCCTCCAGTTCTGTACGCAGCCTACCCAGCGGGTACCTTCCGGTCGCGAAGTCGGGGATGACTTCGGCTAAGTCTTGGATCAACCTTTCGAGCGCACTGAGCTGTTCGGCCAGAGCATCATGGAGATCGACGATGGAGTCCACGGTGCGAACCAATAAGTTATTGCGCTGATCCAGATCGACAAACTTCCGGGTCTGGAGCAAACGCAGAATTTCGCCAATCTCGGCATCCGTATATCCAGCTGCCTTGGCCTGGCGTATTAGCTGCTCGGCCGGCAAGGCAGGGACCTGATCGCCATTGTAGCGCGTGCGCTCACGTGTCGAATCGAGCTGCGTCAGCCAGGCTTGCTCGAGAGCATGCATCTGAAAACGCAGGGTCACCTCGCTGCTCGGCAAGCGGCCGCCGAACTCCTCTTTAAGCATCAGGTCGCCAAGCGCATCCAGCAATGGTTCCAGGTTGACCAAACGCCGCCCCGGGATCCGGAACGCGTCGGCCACCTGGTCTTTGGTGGCCTTCCACGGTCGCCGGCCCCGCGCAATAGAAATGCCATCGTCCGCGATCACCTTCTCCAACGCGTAGCAGTACTGTTGGAGGTTTTCCTTCCATCTGTTGCCACTAATGAGCGTCCTGTAGGTCGGATATAGCCGCTTACACTGCAACCGGAAAAGATCTCTGATGCGCTCTGTGCCCACCATTGCGCTCCCGAAATCAACCGGGAACGCCTCCAACCTGTCGCTAAGCAGGACTGTCAGCGCATATTGGCGCAAGGGAGAGATGACTGTGTTGACCCGGTTTCTGTCATCCGGTAGGTCGCCCCGATTGCGGAACATATGCTCGATCAGCGCAAGGGCCAGGAGCGGCGTTATTTGCTCCACAGCGTAGTAATCGCGCAGGAACCCCGGCAAGATCTTGTCCGCCGCCTCGGGTAGGTTGGCAGCAATGTTCAGTTGGAACACTGCGACGTTAGGAGAGTCTGGCGCAACCAAGAGCCGGCTCGGCTCAGCAGCTGCCAGAGCGTAGTTCAATTCGAAACGTAGTTCGAGGTCCGCATCAGCGTGGGGCTTGTCCCATACGGGTGGGCGAGACTGCGGCACGGCAGCCACGAGCACCGCTAGCAGCCGATCCGGGTAATGAGGATCAAAGGTGCCACGGAGAAAATCCGCCTGAAATTCAGTATCACCGACGCAGATGGGGACATGTTTCTCACTCTTCCAGCCGCTGAACACGGGCTCCAACAATACCTGAGCTCGAAATCCCTCAGCTGCCCGCTCCGCGTAACTTTTTCCAGGAGCATACCGCCCGACAAACTCTTTCGTCAGGCGCTGCTCGATCTGCTCAGGAGGCGTTTCCTCTTCGGCGAGATAGCGTAGGACATAGCCGCCTGACTGCTGCAGGACCAGTTCGCGGCGTGCAAGCGGCGGAAAAGAACGGAACGGCTCCAACAGCTCAAACCGGGACAGGCTTTGTTCCGAACAGCCCATCGGGTACGCAGCCAGGAGCTTGACGAGGCGTTGATAAGTCTCCGACCCGCGCACCTCGGCGTTGTCCAATGCTTTCCTTACTCCCGCAACGAACTTCCCTCGCTGATCATAAGGCATCAAGCCGGCCAGGAAGTCGTCCACGAACTGGAGCGGCGAATAGGGGGTCAGCGTGTGAATATAGCTCTTCACCGCCAGGGCCAAAGCGTGAGTGACCATACGAGGCCCCGCACCGAGGTCCATGCGCGGCTACCTGGCCGATCCCCTCCAAGGTTTCCGGGAGAATCACCGCGCTGCCGTCAAAGACAAAGCGCTTCTCATAGGCCGCCCATAACTCGGCCGGATACTCGCGCCGATTGTAGACGTCGCGGACTCGGAAGTAGAGGGCCGATCTCTGCAAGCGCTGCAACAAGTCGAGCCGCAGGCGGCTGATCGTCCCTTCCGTATCGTCGTCCATCGTCATGACCAACGCCCAGTAGCCCGGGAGTCCCAAGATGTCTTTGACCATCTCAAAGAGGTCGGCGAAAAACTGATCGCGAGACGGCCGATACGCCGCCAAAGTCGCCTGAAGTTCGTCGGTAAAGATCGCCAGACCCCGATAACCCGCCTTCTCGCAGAGCTGGCACGCGGCGCTGAAAAAGCCGAGAACGTCCGCCGGGCGGATATCCAGCACCAGCCGGCCGGAGTCGAGCAGTTCTTGCACCACGTCGCGGCCCAGGCGCTCGTTAAATTCGTCTACCTGGCTTTGTCGATGCTGGTTGTAGATCGCGTCGAGTTCCCCGACATACGCCTTGGGGCCCAACGAAAACTCATAGCGCGTCCAATGGTATACGGCGTCCATGAGTTTTCAGTTGGGCCCCAAGGCGTATGTGGGGAACTTCGACACAACCTACAACCAGCCGTCGACAAAGCCAGGTGACAAAGTAGGCCTGGGACGGTGGTGCAAGAACTGTCCGACTCCGGCCGGCTGGTGCTGGATATCCGCCCGGCGGACGTTCTCGCTTTTTCAGCGCCGCGTGCCAGCTCTGCGAGAAGGCGGGTTATCGGGGTCTGGCGATCTTTACCGCGAACTTCAGGCGACTTTCGGCGGCGTATCGGCCGTCTCGCGATGACTTTTCGCCGACCTCTTTGAGATGGTCAAAGACATCTTGGGACTCCCGGGCTACTGGGCGTTGGTCAGGACGATGGACGACGATACGGAAGGGACGATCAGCCACCGCGGCTCGACTTGTTACGGCGCTTGCAGAGATCGGCCTGCTACTCGAGTCGCGACGCTACAATCGGGCGACCCGGCCGAGTTATGGGCGGCCTATGAGAAGCGCTTTGTCTTTGACGGCAGCGCGTGATCTCCCGGAAACCTTGGAGGGGATCGGCCAGGTAGCTGCGCGCGTGGACCTCGGTGCGGGGCGTCGTAGGGTCACTCACGCTTTGGCCCTGGCGGTGAAGAGCTATATTCACAGTTGAGCCCCTATTCACAGCTCCAGTCCGTGGACGACTTCCTGGCCGGCTTGATGCCTTATGATCAGCGAGGGAAGTTCGTGCGGGAGTAAGGAAAGCATTGGACAACGCCAAGGTGCGCGGGTCGAGACTCTATCAACGCCTCGTCAAGCTCCTGGCTGCGTACCCGATGGGCTGTTCGAACAAAGCCTGTCCCCAGTTTGAGTTGTTGGAGCCGTTCCGTTCTTTCCGCCGCTTGCACGCCGCGAACTGGTCCTCCACGTTTCAGGCGGCTGTGTCCTACGCTATCTCGCCGAAGAGGAAACGCCTCCTGAGCAGATCGAGCAGCGCCTGACGAAAGAGTTTGTCGGGCGGTATGCTCCTGGAAAAAGTTACGCGGAGCGGGCAGCTGAGGGATTTCGAGCTCAGGTATTGTTGGAGCCCGTGTTCAGCGGCTGGAAGAGTGAGAAACATGTCCCCATCTGCGTCGGTGATACTGAATTTCAGGCGGATTTTCTCCGTGGCACCTTTGATCCTCATTACCCGGATCGGCTGCTAGCGGTGCCGTGGCTGCCGTGCCGCAGTCTCGCCCACCCGTATGGGACAAGCCCCACGCTGATGCGGACCTCGAACTACGTTTCGAATTGAACTACGCTCTGGCAGCTGCTGAGCCGAGCCGGCTCTTGGTTGCGCCAGACTCTCCTAACGTCGCAGTGTTCCAACTGAACATTGCTGCCAACCTACCCGAGGCGGCGGACAAGATCTTGCCGGGGTTCCTGCGCGATTACTACGCTGTGGAGCAAATAACGCCGCTCCTGGCCCTTGCGCTGATCGAGCATATGTTCCGCAATCGGGGCGACCTACCGGATGACAGAAACCGGGTCAACACAGTCATCTCTCCCTTGCGCCAATATGCGCTGACAGTCCTGCTTAGCGACAGGTTGGAGGCGTTCCCGGTTGATTTCGGGAGCGCAATGGTGGGCACAGAGCGCATCAGAGATCTTTTCCGGTTGCAGTGTAAGCGGCTATATCTGACCTACAGGACGCTCATTAGTGGCAACAGATGGAAGGAAAACCTCCAACAGTACTGCTACGCGTTGGAGAAGGTGATCGCGGACGATGGCATTTCTATTGCGTGGGGCCGGCGACCGTGGAAGGCCACCAAAGACCAGGTGGCCGACGTGTTCCGGATCCCGGGGCGGCGTTTGGTCAACCTGGAACCATTGCTGGATGCGCTTGGCGACCTGATGCTTAAAGAGGAGTTCGGCGGCCGCTTGCCGAGCAGCGAGGTGACCCTGCGTTTTCAGATGCATGCTCTCGAGCAAGCCTGGCTGACGCAGCTCGATTCGACACGTGAGCGCACGCGCTACAATGGCGATCAGGTCCCTGCCTTGCCGGCCGAGCAGCTAATACGCCAGGCCAAGGCAGCTGGATATACGGATGCCGAGATTGGCGAAATTCTGCGTTTGCTCCAGACCCGGAAGTTTGTCGATCTGGATCAGCGCAATAACTTATTGGTTCGCACCGTGGACTCCATCGTCGATCTCCATGATGCTCTGGCCGAACAGCTCAGTGCGCTCGAAAGGTTGATCCAAGACTTAGCCGAAGTCATCCCCGACTTCGCGACCGGAAGGACCCGCTGGGTAGGCTGCGTACAGAACTGGAGGCTGCAAAGGAGCGCGATGAACTCGAGTCCGTGAAGTCGGAACTGCGCCAACTGAATAGCGACGCGACCGCTTTCGCCGTGTTCCGGCCGCGGCGCTGAAAAGAGAAACTTCAGCAGGAACAGAACCGCTTGCTCGATGCGCTGAACCAAGGTGTGCCGGCCTGGCTGGTTGCGAATTTGGACCCGGCCCGTTGCGCGATCCTCTGGAAAAACAAAGGCAAGATTTGGTCGCTGCCTACCAGGCGGCTTTGGGCGATCGGCAACTCCAGCGAGGAATCGGCAGGCGAGTCGCAGCAAAACGGGGGGTCGATCTCGCAGGTGATCGCTCGCACGCAGCAACGCCTGGTAAGTCTCAGCAAGCAAGCGCGGATGCTAGAACAGCGCCTGCAAAGCTTCGAGGACCGCAAAGACGATCTTGAAAACTGGCGGCGCGTGGCAAGCTCGGCCGTCGAGGTCGCCAGTCAGGCGCAGACAGCGCAACGCCTGTACCAGAACACCAAATTCCAGGCCGAGACAGAGCGGCCTGGGAGAACCTGCATGCACAGTTTGAGACGCAGGCCCTACTATGTGGAGTATGCAGGCGCGGCGGAACGACAGGTGCAGGTTGAAAAAGCGCATTGACGAGTGGTTAGCCACCCGAAGGCAGTTCGAGCGGTCGTGTCAAGAGTATGGGCAGGCTCTGACAGCGGCGGGGATCTATATACAACTTACACATCCCCTTTGACCAAGAAACACCCAACTGAGTCCTATGAGGTCTTGGCCGAGGCCGTGGTCGGTGCGTCACCGACATGCAGCCGTCGTCATTCGCCGACTCGAAGAATAGTGGGGAGCTTGTACGATAGGGCAACCAGGTCCGAGGTTATCGTAAAGCCAACCAGGAACCACAAGGCGGATATTTCATAACGCGCGTGACCGCATTGCACCAGAGCCTAGAAAGTAGCAAGTCAGCGATCTTAGGGCTTCGTCGCCCACGGAGTTCAGCCATTGTCTGCGATGGATGCCGAAGCGCGCGCTTGCGGATGAGGTTCGAGGCTTAGTACGCCCGAGAGCCGCGGAAGGCAGTGAGGTTCTGCTACTCGAGATGATCAAGCAGGCATCCGGCGGACAGATGGATCTGCGGGCTATGGCCGTCAGGCTGATGGACCAGGGGGACCAACAGCTCGATCTGGATGCAGTAATCGGCAATACTCAAATCTCCCTGTTCCAGAAGAACCAGATCACCATTTACCTTAGCTTGTTGCACAAATTGCAGTGAGGGCGGTGACCTGACCGACCCTTGCAAAGGGGCGTCGCTTCGCTTTCGTTGGAGGCATTTTGCGGAGCCGGCTGCTCAATTCCAATTGTAAGGGTGCAGGCTTTTGGGTATTTGAACGAAGGAGGACGGCCTGTATGACTGCTAACATATAAAT
>CAWEHT010000045.1:0-5186 GCA_963808455.1 uncultured Chloroflexia bacterium
ACCGAGAAACTCCGGATCCGCGTCATGCCGCGGCGGGTGCCGGGGCTGAAACCAGGGTCATGCCGAGCTTGGCAGCCCGTTTTTCCAAATTGCGCAGCTCGCGTTCACGGGCGCGTCGTTCGTACTCCTCACCTCCCAGGTCGTGGAAGGGTGCGCGATGCTTGAGCATGTAGAAAAAGGTGCGGGCGATCTTGTGCGCGGTGGCCACGATGGCCTGCTTCTTGCCCAGCCGGGCGCGCATGCGGCGGTAGAACGCCCCGAAGACCGTGTCGGGGCTGCGACTGACCGACTGGGCGGCCATGCGGAAAGCTTGCCCAGCTCGGTTCTGCGTTTTCAGCGTCCGGCTGCGCAGCACCTTACCCCCCGAGATGTCGTTGTGCGGCGCCAGCCCCAGCCAGGATGCAAAGTGTTTGTCGGTGGGAAAGGCGCTCAAGTCGGTGCCGATCTCGGCCAGGATAGTCTGCACCGTGCTGGTGTTCAGCCCATTGATCGCCACCAGGTCCACGCCCGCCCATTCGTACAGCAGCCGGCGGGCCTCATAGCTCGGGGCATTCTTGCTGTTGGTCTCCGGCTTGTCACGCCGATCCAGCGGCGGCAGGTCGTCCGGCGGGACGCTCGGCTTGAGGTTGCTGAACTGGCGCTCGATTTCGGCGTCGCACTCCCTGAGTTGCTCGGTGTACGCATCGTAGAGGGCCAGCGCTTGCTTGAGCGCAAACACGTGCTCCGGGCGGTAGTTGCCGGTCAGCGCCTTGGCGATCTCAGCCTCGCTTTTCTTGACCCCCGGTTGGCGCAAAGCGGCCAGCTTCCAAGGATCCCGCTCGCCGGCCACGATGGCCCGGATGATGCTCAGGCCCGTCACGCCGGTGATATCCTTGACCGCCTGGGTCAACTGCACGTTCATTTGTGCCAGCGCCTTCTGCATGTGTTGGATGTGGGCCGCCCGATGCTCGATCAGCTCCGAGCGCTGGCGCAGGTAGGCCCGCAAGGCCACGATCTCGGCCTCTGGGCGGAAGGAGCCGCGCAGCAAGCCCACGCTGTGCAGCTCCTGCAGCCACTGGCAGTCCTGAATATCCGACTTGCGCCCAGGTGCGTTCTTGAAGTGGCGGGCATTGACCACAAAGACCTCGAAGCCCCGGGCTTCCAGCACCTCGTAGACCGGCACCCAATACACGCCGGTGGCTTCCAGGGCCACGGTATCCACGCCGCAGGCTCGCAGCCAGTCGGCCAGGGCCTGCAGGTCCGGTGTGTAAGTGCCAAAGGGCCGCACCGGCTCGCCGCTGCGCTCTGGCGACACGGCCGCCCAGATTTCAGTGCTGCCGATATCCAGCCCGGCCGCATTCGGATGGATGATTTTCAGCCCTTCCCAAGCGGTGGGTTGCGATGCATTGCGACGCATGTGGTAACCTCTGTCAGCCAAGAGTCTTGTGACATTCAGACCCGGTCAGGTTCCAAATCAATAAGCTACCGAACGGGGTCAGCGTCCAGCCCTAACGCCGCCACCAATCATCGTGTCATGCCTGACCAGAACCAGTCTTCCAAACGGGCTGTGTCGCACCAAGTACGGTCCGGCCTTAGCTTGTCGAATGTCACCGGCCTATTGTATCCACTGCGTCAAGTTTCTTATCCGGTGTGTGCCGCCCCGGCGGCATGGGGCTCTTCTAAGAAACTCCTGGTACGGATTCTTCGCTGTGGTGCGTCGTTGACAGGCCTTGTGGGCACGGCCGCTCAGAATGACAGTCCAAGGGTTTCTTGTGTGCCACATGACCCTCTGCGGGGTCGTGGATGTCTCAGAATGACAGACGCCGCTACCGAAGGGCTTCCCTGCACATGCGCTAGTTCACAGCGTAATGCGCAGGCAAGACGCTGTGGTATACTCTCTGGGGCGGCAATGTGCCGAAGAGTTCAGCCTTGATCGTAGTCCCGGCGCGTGCAGATCGATTGGAGAGTGAGTCGGGATGCCCGGACGTGTGATCTTTCGGGTCCATGCCGTGCGCAGGATGTTCGAACGAAGTATCGGCGTGGATGAGGTCGTCCAGGCTATTGCGGCGGGCGAAACCATCGAGAGTTATCCTGACGACACGCCTTTTCCAAGCCGCCTGATCCTGGCACGGGTTGGTGGAGACCCGTTACACGTCGTGATTGCCGATAATCAGGCAGACGGCGAGACGATCGTGATCACTGCCTATCGACCGGAACCAGGGGCCTGGGATGCCGGTTTCAGAAAGCGGGGCAAGTCATGAAATGCGTCATTTGCAAGCAGGCCGAAATCGCGCCTGGAGCGGCGACGGTCACGCTGGAGCGCGACGGAGTGACGTTGGTGGTCAAACAGGTGCCGGCCCTGGTCTGTCCCAATTGCGGCGAGGAGTATTTGGACGAGGAAGTCAGCGCGCAATTGCTGAGGCACGCTGAGGAAGTCGCGCGCCAGGGCACACAGGTGGAAATCAGACAGTACGTGGTTGCATGAACCGCAGCTTGATCGTATCGCAAAGAAGTACGGGAGTCGTTTTGTGGGACTTGTCTACTACTTATTGACCCTGGGTTGCCCGAAGAACAGCGTGAACAGCGAGGGGATGGCTATGTCCTTGCACGGCGCCGGCTTCAGCGGCACGGCCGTACCGGAGGAAGCCGACGTCCTGATCGTCAACACCTGCGGCTTTTTGGCCGCTGCCGAGGAGGAATCGCTGGCCGAGCTGCGCTCGCTGGCCGAAGCCAAGCGCCCCGGCCAGCTGCTGATCGCGGCCGGCTGCATGGCGCAGCGCGACGGCGAGCGCATCGCGCGCGAGGTGCCCGGCGTGGACGGGCTCCTGGGCACCCGCCGCTGGATGGAAATCGTGCCGTTCATCCGCTCGATGCGGGGTGGGGAAGGCCGGCGCGCGTTCGGGCGCTATGCGCTTTTGGGCGAGCCGGAGGCGCCGCTGCCTGCCACGACGCGCCCGCCCGTCGTGGCAGGCAGCGCCTACCTCAAGATCAGCGAAGGGTGCAACGCGCCGTGCGCTTTTTGCTCGATCCCCAGCTTCAAGGGCAAGCTGCGCAGCCGCCCCCAGGCCGGCATCATCGCCGAAGCCCAGGCGCTGGCCGCGCAGGGCGCGCAGAGATCATCCTGATCGCCCAGGATACCACCGACTACGGGCGCGATCTCGGCCAACCCGACGCGCTCCCCGAGCTGATGACCGGCATCCTGGACGCGACGCCGGAGCTGAGCTGGCTGCGGCTGATGTACGCCTACCCGGGGCACGTCAGCGAACGCCTGATCGAGGTCATGGCCGGCGAGCCGCGCATCTGTCACTATCTGGATATCCCGTTGCAGCACGGCTCCCCCGACATGCTCCGGCGCATGCATCGCCCGAGCAACGTCGAGAAGGTCTTGGGCACCATTGCCGCTATGCGCTCGGCGATGCCTGACATGGCCTTCCGCAGTACCTTCATCGTCGGGATGCCGGGCGAGACCGCGGCGGAATTTGCCGAGCTCATGGCCTTCGTGCGCGAGATCCGGTTCGACAAAGTCGGCGTGTTTACCTTCAGCCCGGAGCCGGGCACGCCTGCCGCCGGCATGCCCGATCAGGTGCCGGACGAACTGAAGGAGGAGCGCTATCGACAGGTGATGGCCGCCCAGCAGCGCATCTCGATGGCGCGCAACCAGGCCCAGGTCGGCCGACAGCTCGACGTGTTGGTGGAAAGTGCGGGCGAGCTGAAGGCCCGCCGCGGGCCGGTCGCGATGGCGCGCAGCTACCGTGACGCGCCCGAGGTCGATGGCCTCGTGGTGGTGCAGGACCACCTGCCGGTGGGCCGCATGGCGCGTGTCCGCATCACCGGCGCGCTGGAGTACGACCTGCTGGCGGAGCCGGCCTCCAAAGCGGCGCGCTGATAGGCCCACTTTCCCTTGATGCCAACCGTTTTCCGCGCTATAATCGAACCGGTGTTCGCCGCTGCGGGCCATGCGGCCGCACGCGGCGCATCGAGCTCACCGGCCGGGAGCGCGCTCGCTGCCAAACGGGGCCCGCGTTAAGCGGATGAGGCCCGTGCCTGTCGCCTGCGACGTCTGCCTGACCGGCGTTTTGGGGCGGGCACATGCGAGACTTGCGGGCCAGCCTGCGCGAGCATCCGATGGCGATGCTGCGGGTCATCGCGGATGTGGACGGCGTCGAGTTAACCACCAACGTCAGGGAGGAAGCCAGCAATCAGATTGCGGCGGCCCTGCTGGCGCCGGAAGCTGCCGCATCCGCGCTGGCGCGCTGCACGGCCGGTGCCCGGGCGGCCTGGCAAGCCTTGCTGGCTGCGGGCGGCCAGATGAAAGTGCCGGCCTTCACCCGGAGCCACGGTGCGCTGCGGCCTGTGGGCCCCGGCAAGCTGGAGCGCGAGATGCTCTGGCGCGAGGCCGCCAGCCCGGCAGAGGAGCTGTGGTACCGCGGCCTGATCTACCGTGCCTTCGCCGACATGGGCGGGGGCCTGGCCGAATATTTCTACATCCCTGACGAATTGCGGTCAGCCACCCTATCCGACACGCTCCCGGGCAACGAGCGCCCGGCGGAAGCGGCCGGGATGCTGCCGCTGGCCGTGGACCAGGCGCCGGCCGTGGCCCAGAATGCTTCGAACACCTTGCTGGTCGATGCCTGCGCGCTGCTGGCCGCGGTCAACGAGAGCGCGCTACGGGTGACCGACGGCGCCTGGCGTTCGATGGACGAGGCCCGCTTGCGCGAGTCGTTCGTGCTCCAGGACCCGGTGCGCTTTGCCTTGCTGGTCCAGTTGGCTCGCGAGCTGGGCTGGTTGGGTGAGGACGATGGGCGGCTGGTCATCAGGCGCGATGCGCTCGGTGCCTGGCTGCGGGCCAGCCCGTGGGAGCAGTTGACAACCGTGTTCGCCGGTTGGCGTGCCAGCGTTGGCTGGAACGACCTGCGCCGCTTGCCGTCATTGCGAGCGGAAGGCGACTGGGAAAATGATCCCCTTCTGGCCCGCAGCGCCATCCTGAGCACGCTGGCCGGGCTGGAGCCCGGGGCCTGGTATGCGATTGCCGACCTGGTCGCCTGGATCAAGGCCCGGGACCCTGACTTCCAGCGCGCCGACGCCAGTTACACCGGCTGGTATCTGCGCGATGTGGCCACCGGCCGCTATCTGTCCGGTTTCGAGTCGTGGGACGAAGTCGAGGGCCGGCTGATCTACTTCATGATCACCGAGCCGTTGTTCTGGCT
>CAWEHT010000046.1:0-14488 GCA_963808455.1 uncultured Chloroflexia bacterium
AGTACAGCAAGCAGCAGGAGGGAATATGCCGGGTCAGGGACGTACGATAGGCGCAATCCTCGTGGCGGTCGCGGCCATTGTTCTCATAGCCGGGACGGCGTACCTCCTGGTGTCCACCTATGCGAGCGCAGGTGCCGGCCCGGCGATCCTGGGCCTCCTTCTGCTGGTGGTAATCGTGGTGCTGCCGCTGGGCGGTGGGGGCATCTACCTGCTCACCAGGGGCCGCCAGGAGGCGACCGAGTTCGCCGAGGTCCAGAAGGAGAAGACGATCCTGAACATGGTCCTGGCTCAGGGCAAAGTGACGCTTGCCGAAGCCGCGATCGAGATCCACGGCTCCCGCGAGCAAGTTGAAGGCTACGTGCGTGACCTGGTGGGCAAGAACCTGTTCAGCGGCGCCATCAACTGGAACGACGGTATTTTGTATTCCAAGCAGGCCTCAGAAATGAAGGCGGACCAGAAGTGCCCCAATTGCGGTGGCCAGGTCGAGCTGGCCGGCAAGGGCATGATCAAGTGTCCGTATTGCGGTGCAGAGGTCTTCCTGGCAAAATAGTGGGAGGTGTGCAATGGATCCTATGGAAAAGGCCCAGCAAGGGATGGGCAAGCTGGAGAAAGCGATCACCGGCCTGCCAGGCGTGGAAGGCTACCGCGCCAAGGAGCTGCGCCGGGATGCAGACAAGCAGGTGCGCGAGGGGCTGGCCCGCCGGCTGGAGGATGAGCGGCGCCGATTGACGGATTATCAGGGCCAGTTATTGAGCAACGGCGGCCTGCTGTGGATGGATGCCATGGAACGGGCCGGCACGCGCTTGCAGACTCTGATCGATCGCATCCGCACGGCCTCCTATGGCTACGCCGGGTTCTTCGACCTGCAGAAAGTCAGGGAAGGCGAGCTGGACCGGCTGGCAGCCTTCGACAAGGCCTTATTCGACGAGCTGGGCCCCCTCGACGAGGCCATGAAAACGCTGGGCCAGGCCGTAACGGCTAATGAGGGTCTCAAAGAGGCAATCCAGGGCGTGGCAAACCTGCTGGCCAAGATGGCTGACGATTTCGGCCACCGCGCCGAGGCCATGCAAGCGGCGGAACAAGAGTAACAGGGAGGAAATTGTTATGGCACGCGTTTTCGACGTGGTCGAAGCCTCTGACATGGGGCCAACCGAGATGATGGGCCGCGTGCCGCCAAGCGGCAGCGGCGACTTCCGCATCGGCTCACAAGTGGTCGTGCGGGAGAGCCAGGCAGCGGTCTTCTATCGCGACGGCAAGGCGCTGGATACGTTCGGGCCCGGGCGGCATACCATCAGCACGGCTAATATCCCGCTGCTCACCGGGTTCCTGGGCGCCCTGTTCAACGGACGGACACCTTTCACCGCCGAGGCCTATTTCGTCAACATGCGCGACTTCATCGATATGAAGTGGGGCACCCCCGAGCCCATCAGCCTGCGCGACAAGGATCTTGGGCTGGCCCGCCTGCGGGCGTTCGGCAGCTACTCGATGGCCATCTCCGACCCGCAGATGTTCGTCAACAAGGTCGTCGGCGCGGAGGGGCTGTACCAGACCACGCAGATCCAGGATTATCTGCGCGGCATCATCATCAGCCGGCTTACGGCGCTGCTGGGCGAGAGCAAGGTCGGCCTGTTCGACCTGCCGGCCCTCTTCGACGAAATGAGCGCCGCCATCCGGGTCAAGGTCGCGGACGATTTCGGCACGCTCGGCATCACGCTGAAGCAGATGTACCTGCAATCGGTCAGCCCGACCGAAGAGACGCAGAAGGCGATCGACGAGCGCGCGGCGATGGGCGCCATCGGCGACATGAATCGCTACATGCAGTTCAAGGCCGCCCGCGCTATCGGCGACGCCGCCTCGAACCCCGGCGGCGGGGCAGGCCAGGGGATGGGGCTGGGCGCCGGCTTCGGGATGGGCGCCGGGCTGGGCGCCGGCCTGGCGGGCATGTTCGGGCAGGCCATGCAAGGCGCGGCCCAGCAGCCGCAACAGCCCCAACCGGCGCAGCCCACGCCACCGGCGGCTCCGGCAGCCCCCGCAGCCGCCGGGCCGGCAGCTGCGCCCGAGGTCATGAGCCTGTCCGAGGCCGCGGCCTACCTCAAGGTCGGCGAGGGCGACGTCCAGGCGCTGATCGACGGAGGCCAGCTGAAGGCCAAGAAGATCGGGACCCAGTTCCGCATCGCCAAGAAGGCGCTGGACGACTTCCTGGAATCGTGAGCTTATCAGCGAGAGAGCGGCCTTCTGGCCGCTCTCTCACCAGTACACGTTGGCATACGTTAGCCGCGGGGCAGGCGGCCAGGACCGGAGTCTGTTCATATCAATACCGACTTCGCGTAGCCTTCCATTGTTCCAGCAGTTGGGGTAAGCTGGCAGGGTAGGCAACCAGTCCGGCACGCACTGCAGCGGCCCACAGGGACCGGTCGAAAGTCGCCAAAGTCACTGCTTCACCCAGTCCTTCGGACCAAAGCGAGGCGGCCGCGAGATGAACGGCGTTGTAGCCGCGCAGTCCGAACTCCCAGGCAAACATGTCGGCGCGAGCTATTACAAGCTCGGTGATCTGCACCCGCACCAGATCGAACCACTGGCCTCGAAAGGCTGTCACGGCCTGAACCGCCGCCTGCTCGGTAAGCAGGCTCATGCGGCGAGCCTTGCCGAAGGCCGCGACCACCTCGGCCCGGCTGATCAAACCCGTGCCGATCAGCGCTGCCTGGCCGATGGCGCTCTCGACGAGGTCGGAACCAGGCTCGCGCACATAGCGTTTGACCAGGGCGCTGGCATCCACGTAAAGAATCAATCGCGATCCTCAAGAAGCAAGTCCGACAGCATGGGGCTATCAGGTTTTGGTGCTGCTGCCTCGACAGGAGCCAGGCGGTTGCCGCTCCATGCCACCAGGCCAACTGACGCCAGCTGCTGAAGCCGGCTTTCGAGCGGCGCTGTGAACGGCACGATTTGCCCGATTGGTCGGCCGCGATCGGTGATGATTACGATATTGCCGGCCGCCACATCGCGTAGGTAGCGGCCCAGTTTTGCTTTGAGTTCTCGAACGCCTACACTGACTTGAGCCATGCATCGCCTCTATCTTGTGGACACATTATAGCATTTTGAGACCTCGTAGGCCAAATCTCAGCTTCAATACGATGGGGCAGCTTCCATTCAATTGGCAGGCCCCCGACGGTTATCCCGACGCGGCCGCGGCCTGGATCAATACGAACGGATTGCTGAACCGCTGGAACTTCGCCCTGGCCCTGGCCACGAACAAGATCAAGGGCACCCACGTCGACCTGCAGGCGACGCCAAGTGCCAGCATGGCGCTGACCCCGGCCGGCCTGGTCAACTACTGGGCCGGCCGCCTGCTGGGGCGGCCGCTCGCGCCGGCGGATCGCGCCGGCCTCACGGCCTTCGTGAGCAACGGGCGGCCGGCTGATTCTGAGCTCACGGCGCGCTTGAAGGAGCTCTATCAAAGCCAGGCACTGGCGTTCGTCCACGCGGCAGGCTCGCCCGATCCCACGCATTCGCATTTTGACGCCCAGGATTACATGGAGCGCGGCACGCCCGGCGAGAAATCGATCCCGACCGGCTGGCTGGCCCGCCACGTGCAGAGCGCGGCTTCGACGAACAAATCGCCGTTTCGGGCTGTGGGCCTGGGCGCGGTCATGCAGGCCAGCCTGCGTGGCCCGGTGCCGGCCGTGGCGCTTCAGAGCATCGCCGACTTCCACCTCAAAGGCCGGCCCGGCGCGGCCGGGGAGATCGCGCGCTTGCAGGCCGAGCTGGCTTCGCTGTACCAGGTCGGCAGCAGCCAGATAGACGATGCCGGGCAAGATACCTTTTCGGCCATGCAGGCACTCGGCCAGCTCGTCAGCCCTTCGGCGAGCGGCCCGGCGGCCGGGCCGGGGCCGGCGAAGTACGTGCCGGCCAACGGCGCGGCCTACCCGGCGACGATGTTCGGGGAGGCCATGGCCACGGTGGCCCAACTGATCAAGGCCTCCATCGGGCTGGAGATCGCCTGCGTGGACCTGGGCGGCTGGGACACGCACGTCGGCGAGGGCGCGGCGACCGGCGGGCAGCTGCCGAGGCTGCTACAGGAGCTTGGCAGCACTCTCCACGCTTTCTATACCGACCTGCAGGACCAGATGGGCCACATCACGGTGGTGACGATGTCCGAGTTCGGCAGGCGCGTCATGGAGAACGGCAGCTATGGGACCGATCACGGCCACGGCAACTGCATGCTGCTGATGGGCAAGGGCGTGCTGGGCGGCAAGGTCTATGGGCAGTGGCCCGGCCTGACGCCGACCGAAGAATACGGGCCGGGCGACCTGGCGGTAACCACGGATTTCCGCGATGTGCTGGCGGAGGTCGTGCAAAAGCGGCTGCTCAACAGCGCGCTGGCGACCGTCTTTCCTGGCTATCAGCCGCACATGCGCGGGCTGCTGAGCGCGGCCCAGCAAGCCATGCCCATGGTCAGTTAGCGGCAGGGCAGGGGATCGACAGGATCAGGCTCAAAAAACATCCTGTCCATCCGGCCTATCCTGTCCATCCTGTCCGAATCAACCCACCGGGACGCGGCAGCTTCTCCATGCGGACGCAACTCGGTCTGCTGGTCTGGCGCGGCCCCGCGATATGGCTCCGCCTTGCGTTCAGGCGTTGTAGCCCCGCGGGTTGGCGGACTGCCAGCGCCACACATCGACGCACATCTGGTCGAGGTCGCGCTGGGTACGCCAGCCCAGCTCGCGATGGGCCAGCGATGGGTCGGCGTAGCTGACGGCGACGTCGCCCGGGCGGCGGCCCACGATCCTATAGGGGATGCGCCGCCCGCTGGCGCGCTCAAAAGCCGCCACGACCTCCAGGACGCTATAGCCGCGCCCGGTGCCCAGGTTATAGGTCACGACCCCTGGGCGTTCGGCAAGCTTGTCCAGCGCCCGCATATGTGCGACGGCCAGGTCGACCACGTGAATATAATCGCGCACGCCCGTGCCGTCAGGCGTGGGGTAGTCGCTGCCGAAGACCTGGAGCTCGGCCCGCCGGCCGACCGCGACCTGGCTGACGAACGGCACGAGGTTGTTGGGGATATCGCGTGGGTCCTCGCCGATGCGGCCGCTGGTATGCGCCCCGACCGGGTTGAAATAGCGCAGCAGGACGACGTTCCAGCCGGCATCGGCCGCCTGCAGGTCGCGCAGGATCTCCTCGATCATCTGCTTCGTGCGTCCGTAGGGGTTTGTGGGCCCCAGCGGACAGCTCTCGGTGACGGGTACGCAGGCGGGGTCGCCGTACACCGTGGCCGACGAGCTGAAAACGATATCTCTGACGCCGTGCTCGCCCATAACCTCGCAAAGGTTGATGGCCCCCGTAACGTTGTTTTGGTAGTAGCGCAAGGGGAGGTTCACCGACTCCCCCACTGCCTTGAGGCCGGCAAAGTGGATCACGGCACCTACCGGCGCCGAGGCGAAGATCGCGCGCAGCCCTTCTTTGTCCAACAAATCGGCGCGACAGAACGTGAGTGTGCGCCCGGCCAGCTCCTGCACACGGCGCAGGGCCTCCTCGCTGCTGTTGCTCAGGTTGTCGACCACGGTCACTTCATGCCCCGCCTGCAACAGCTCCAGGCACGTGTGGCTGCCAATGTAGCCGGCACCGCCGGTCACTAGAATGCGCATCTCTGGCTCCTGCCGGCCCGGCGAACGGACGGCCGCGCCGGCGTCATCGGAATGTCGGGAGAATTGTACCATTTTATCGGCGGCTGATCTAAAATGGTCTGCGCTTACTGAAGCGCGCCCCTGGAACGCTTACTATGGGTAGCATTGTTGAAATCGAGGTGCGACCGTGAAGGTGGGGACGACCGGGCTGGCGAAGCTGCGCCAGGAACTCGCCGGGGAAGGCGCTGGACAGGAGATGGGCGCGCTGCCCGGCCATCGGGCGGCGCCCTGGAGCGCAAAGTTTCCGGCGCACGGCTGGGTCGGGCTGGCGATGGTGCTGATCTTCTGGGCCGCCAACTGGGGGCTGCCCGGCTTGCGCACCGCATGGGCGTTCTTCCCGCTGTGGCTGGGCCTTTGCCTGACCCTCGACGGGTTGGTCTATTGGCGCAAGGGCACCTCGCTGCTGGCGCGCGACCGCAACGCCTACGCGGTGATGTTCTTGATCTCCGCCCCGGCGTGGTGGCTGTTCGAAGCGCTGAACGTGCGCACGCAGAACTGGCTCTACGACGGTATTCAATACTTCAGCTGGTGGCAATCGGCCCTGCTTTCGACGCTGAGTTTTTCGACGGTGATGCCGGCCGTTTTTGGCGCCGCCGAGCTGGCCGGCACGTTCGGTTGGGTGCGCCGGCTCCGCCCCGGGCCACAGGTGGCGCCGACAGGCACCACGCTCTGGCTTTTCTTCGCCGCCGGATGGCTCATGCTTGCGCTGCTGCTGGCCTGGCCCCGCTATTGCTTTGGCTTCGTGTGGGGTGCGCTCTATTTGATCGTCGAGCCGATCAATACCGGGCTCGGCGGGCGCACCATCCTGAGTTCCACGGCCGACCGCGATTGGCAGCCGGTCATTGCCCTGTGGATAGGCGTCCTGATCTGCGCCTTCTTCTGGGAGATGTGGAACTACCTGTCCTATCCCAAGTGGGTTTACCACGTGCCCTACGTAGGGTTCCTGCACGTCTTCGAGATGCCATTGCTCGGCTACCTGGGCTATCTGCCATTCTCCCTGGAGCTCTTTGCGCTCTATCACCTGGTAGAGCGCCTGTTTGGCTCGCATACGCGCCGGGCGTACGTGGAGTTGATAGGGAATAGGGAGTAGGGAGCAAAAAAAGCAGGGAATTGGGAATGGAGCAATGGGGGGGGTAGGGAGTGAGGATGCCCATGGATATCTGGCATGATTTCCCCGGGCCCAACGCCGCCTACATCCTGGACCTGTACGATCGGTTCCTGCAGGACCCGGGCTCGGTCGAGCCGGCCGCCCGTGCCTTCTTCGAGGGCTGGTCCGGGCAAGGCAGCGCGCAGGAGCTGGCCGTGGCCAGGGCTAACGGCTCTCTGGCGGCCACGGCAGAGGGTGCAGGGCCGGAGACTACACCGGGGGGCGGGCCGGCGGGCTGGCCCGTGATCGTGGGTGTGGCGCGCCTGGCGCAGGCGATCCGCGCCTATGGGCACCGCGCCGCCCGGCTGGACCCCCTGGGCAGCCCGCCGCCCGGTGACCCGGCCCTTGACCTCGCAGCTTACGGGCTGACCGATGAGGATCTGACAGGCCTGCCGGCGGGCCTGGTCGGCGGGCCGTGCGTCGACGGTGCATGCGACGCACGCCAGGCGCTCGCCGCGCTGCGAGCGATCTACAGCTCGACCATCGGCTACGATTACGACCACATCCACGATCCGGCGGAGCGGGCCTGGCTGCGCGAGGCCGTCGAACAGAGGCGCTTTGGACCGCCTCGTGATCCCATCGACGCGCAGGGGCTGTTGCGCCGGCTGACCGAAGTCGAGGTCTTCGAGCAGTTCTTGCACCGCGTTTTCCCAGGCCGCACGCGCTTCTCCATCGAAGGCGTCAACGTGCTGGTGCCAATGCTCGACGAGGTGATCGCGGCGGCGGCCGAAAGCTCGATATGCACCATCTTCATCGGCATGGGGCATCGCGGCCGGCTGAACGTGCTGGCCCACGTGCTGAACAAGCCGTATGCCCAGATCCTGGCCGAGTTCAAAGACCCGGTAGCGGGGCACTATGCCGCCGTGCGCGCCGACCTGGGCTGGACCGGAGACGTCAAATACCACAAGGGCGGGAGCCGCGCCGTGGCCGGCGGTGAACCGGTGCAGATGATGGTGCACATGCCGCCCAACCCCAGCCATCTCGAGTTCATCGATCCGGTGGTAGCGGGCATGGCGTGCGCCGCGGCCACGGAGATGGATGGACCCGGCGCACCGCACTACGATCCGCAGGCATCACTGGCAATCGTCGTGCACGGGGATGCAGCTTTCCCGGGCCAGGGCATCGTGGCCGAAACGTTGAACCTCTCGCAGATCCCGGGCTACGAGTCGGGCGGCACGCTTCACATCATCGCCAACAACCAGCTTGGCTTCACGGCGGCGCCCCAGCAGAGCCGGAGCACGAGCTATGCCAGCGATCTGGCCAAAGGATTCAACATCCCGGTGGCGCACGTCAACGCCGACGATCCGCTGGCATGCATCCAGGTGACCCGTCTGGCCTTTGCCTACCGGGCGCGCTTTCACAAGGACTTCCTGATCGATCTGATCGGCTACCGGAGGCACGGCCACAACGAGGGCGATGAGCCCAGCTTCACGCAGCCTCTCATGTACAAGGCTATCGATGCCCATCCTTCTGTTCGCAAGCTGTGGGCGGATTTGCTGGTCGAGCAGGGGCTGCCGGCGGGGGAACCCGATCGGCTGGTGGCAGATGGGATGAAGCGCCAGCAGGGCGTTCTGGACCGGCTCAAGGCGGAAAACGAGGTGACCAAGCCGCAAATCAAGCCTCCGCCCACGCGGCGCGGCGGGCCGCGCCCACACGGCGCTGCCGTTGGCGCGTCTGCGGGCGCTGAACGATGCCCTGCTCGTCTTGCCACACGGTTTCACGCCGAACCCCAAGCTGGCTCGGGCGCTCGGCCGGCGAGCGCCGGCCCTCGTCGATCCCGACGCCGCGACTATCGACTGGGCGACCGCCGAGGAGCTGGCCCTGGCCTCGATCCTCGAGGATGGCACGCCGGTGCGCTTTACCGGCCAGGACGTCGAGCGGGGAGCCTTCAACCACCGGCACGCCGTCTTCCATGACTTCGAAACGGATGCCACCTTCGTGCCGTTGCAGGCCCTGCCCGGTGCGCGGGCCGGTTTTATGGTAGCCAACAGCCCGCTCTCGGAGAACGCCACGCTCGGCTTCGAGTACGGCTACAATATCGAGGCACCGAAACGGCTCGTGATCTGGGAGGCCCAGTATGGCGACTTCCTCAACGGGGCGCAGGGCGTCGTTGACGAGTTCGTCGTGTCGGCCCGCGCAAAATGGGAACAGACGCCGTCCCTGGTCCTCCTGCTGCCACATGGCTACGAAGGCCAGGGACCCGACCACTCCGGCGGGCGCCTCGAACGCCTGCTGGCAGTCCGCGGCCGAGATCAACCTGCGGATAGCCTATCCCACCACCGCCGCCCAGTATTTCCACCTGCTGCGCAGGCAGGCCGCGCTGCTGGAAAGCGACCCGCTGCCGCTCCTCGTGATGTCGCCCAAGAGCCTCCTGCGCCATCCGCTGGCTGCGTCGTCGCCGCGAGAGCTGGCCGAAGGGGGCTGGCAGGCGGTGATCGACGACGCCATCGCGGCCGGGCACCCCGACCAGATACGCCGCCTCATCCTGTGCACGGGCAAGGTCTTCGTGGACCTGGCAGGCAACCAACGACGACAGGAGAGACCCGAGATTGCCATCGCCCGGCTGGAGCAGGTCTATCCCTTCCCGGTCAGCGCAGCGCGTGCGCTGCTGGCAGGTTACCCGGGCCTGGAAATGGTCATCTGGGTGCAGGAAGAGCCCGAAAACATGGGCGCCTGGACGTACGTGCGGCCGTTCCTTTCCGAGTTGCTGGACGGCTTCGGGCGGGCTTCCTCCTCGGGGCCTCTGGCCGCGGCGACAGGGCCTCGCCGGTCGCGCCGGATGGGTGCGCCTGGCGGGGACAGCTCAGCCCTCGAGGAAGGGCAGCGCCAGGGAAGGGACGCGGCGCTGGCGAGCGCCCCGAGCACGGTTTTGGTGGCGGCGGCCCCCGAGCAGAGAAGGCTGGCGCTGCACTTCGTGGGGCGCCCGAGCAGTTCGAGCCCCGCCGAAGGCTCGGCAGCCTTGCATGCCGTCAACCAGCATGCGCTGGTGGAGCAAGCCTACAATCTGGAGTCTGACGTGATACAAGAGGGGATCGTCTGGCTCAAGAAAGCCTGAAGGGAGCCTGTGGGCTGGCGGGTTCACACGCGGCGACAAGGCCAGAGGAGCGAGCCAAAGTGCCGGTAAATATTGTTGTGCCTCAACTGGGTGAGTCGATCCTGGAAGCCACCGTGGCCGAATGGCTGAAGAGGGAAGGTGACCGCGTCGCCGCGGGCGATGCCCTGGTACGCCTCGAAACAGAGAAGGTGGACCTGGAGGTCGGCGCCGAGAGCGCCGGCACTCTGGCGCGCGATCGCGCATGGCAGCGGGGACGAGGTCAAGGTCGGCGACGTGCTGGGCATGATCGAGGCCGAGGGCGCCGGGCAGCGGGCGATGCCGCAAGGCGGGGCGCCGGCCGGCATTGCTCAGGGGCCCGAGACCCCGGCCGCGGCCGGCAAGGCTGAGCCGCCATCTGGCACGGGTGGGGCCGCGGTGGGCCGAGACGAAGGGCGCGCCTGGGCCGAGGACGCTGATGGTCGATGCTGCGCAGGAGCACGACATCACGCCGGTGGCCCGCCGCGTGGCCGACGAGATGGGCATCGACGTCGGGCGCGTGCCGGGCAGCGGGCCGAAAGGGCGGGTCACCAAAGAGGATGTCCAGAGCTACGCCGGGGCCACGGCTGATGCCGCGGCGATCGAGGCGCGGCCTGCGGCCACTTCCCTGGCCGAGAGCGCCTCGGCGGCAGCCGCCAGGCCGGGCCAGGGTAGCACTGCCGAGGCAGGGCCAGGGCCTTTGCCAGGCCCGGCCGTGGCCCCAGCGCCGGGGGGCGTAGCGTCGCCGGCGTCCCCCGCGCCGGCCGAACTGCCGTGGCAACCAGCAGAGGGACGCGCAGAGGTCCGGCAGCGCATGTCGCGCCGTCGCCAGACCATCGCGCGCCGGCTGCTCGAGGCGCAGCAGACCGCGGCTATCCTGACCACCTTCAACGAGATCGACATGACCGCGGTCATGGACATCCGCAAGCGGCGCCGCGAGGCCTTCGCGGAGCGCCATGGCGTGAGCCTGGGCTTCACATCCTTCTTCGTCAAAGCCAGCATCGGGGCGCTGAAGGCTTTCCCCCGCCTCAACGCCGAGATCCAGGGCGCCGACATGATCCTGAAGGGTTATTATGACATCGGGATCGCGGTTGGCGCCGAGGAAGGGCTGGTGGTGCCGGTGCTGCGCGACGCGGACCGGATGAGCTTCGCCGGGGTCGAGCGGCAGGTGAAGGCGTTCGCCGACAAGGCCCGCCAGGGCCAATTGACGCTGGAAGACCTGCGCGGCGGCACCTTCACCATCACCAACGGGGGGGTGTTCGGCTCCTTGTTGAGCACCCCCATCCTTAACCCGCCACAGGTGGGCATCCTGGGGCTGCACAAGATCGAGGAGCGCCCGGTCACCTCCGCGGGCCGGGTCGTGATCCGCCCAATGATGTATGTGGCACTCAGCTACGATCACCGCATCGTGGATGGCCGCGAGGCGGTGCAGTTCCTGGTACGTGTCAAGGAGCTGATCGAGGAGCCGGAGAGCCTGTTGCTGGAAGGATGAGGGACGGGCTCAGCTCGCCGGTGCACACCGGCGCGACCGCACCGGTGAGGCGCACGTGCCAGTCGGGGGTCACCTCGACCGCCATCTGCCCACCCGGCATGCGGACGGTCACCGGGCTGGCGCAGCGGCCGGTGCGGATGGCGGCGCCGGCCGCCGCGCAGCTCGACGTGCCTGAGGCCAGCGTGTAGCCCGCGCCCCGCTCCCAGATCTCGATGCATAGGGCGTGCTTGTCGATAACGCGGGCAAACTGCACGTTGGTCCGCTCCGGGAAGAGCGGCAGGCGCTCTATCTCGGGCCCCAGGGCCCGGGCCAGCTCGGGCGAGATCTCATCCAGAAACAACACGCAGTGCGGGTTCCCGATGCCGGCCGCCGTGATGACGAAATGCCGGCCACCCACCTCGATCGCCTCGTTCAACTACCTCGCGCTCCAGGCCGCCGACGGGGATGGCCAGGCTGCGGAACGAGAGCTGTCCCATATCCAGAGCGATTGCGCCAGCGTCTTCATTCAAGATGTGTGCCGTAACCGTGCCGCCCGCGGCCTGGATGGCGAAGTCCGGCCTGGCCGGCAGGGCCCGGTCCCACAGATAGCGAGCGAAAATGCGCAGGCCGTTGCCGCTCTTGCCGGGCTGGCTGCCGTCGGGATTATAGAGACGCAAGGCGAACGGCTCGCGATCGACGGTTGGCCCCCAGATCAGGCCATCGGCGCCGATGCCGAGGTGGCGATCGCAAAGGCGCTGGACGAAGGACGGCTCAGGCGGGTCGGGATGATCAATCGGGTCCAGCACGATGTAGTCGTTGCCCAGGGCCTGGTATTTGGCGAAGCGCAGGCGGCCAGAGGCCACGGCGGGCCAATCGAGCGGGACGTCGCGCTGCGACAGCTCGAGATAGCTCTCGCGCCGCTGCAGGAGACGCGTGCGCCCTTTGTGGACGAGCACGGCTGCAGGGCGAGGGACCAGGTTGTAGTTGCTGGCCATGGCCAGCGTGTAGGCCCCGGACATGGGGATGGCGAGCAAGTCCCCGGTACCGAGACGGGGCAGGGTCACGTCCCGGACCAGGATGTCGCCCGATTCGCAGTACCGCCCGGCGATGGTGACGGTCTCGAAGGCGCGGCCGGCGGCGTCGCCTACCAGGGCGGCCGAATAGGACGCGCCGTAGAGCGCGGGGCGGATATTGTCGGCCATGCCACCGTCGACCGCGACATAAGTGCGCACGCCGGGGATCTCCTTGCGTGATCCCACCCGGTAGAGGGCCACCCCGGCGCGTGCGACCAGCGAACGGCCCGGCTCCAGCACCAGACGGGGCAGGGGCAGGTTGTGGGCGCGGCAGGCGGACACGACGGCGCCGGCCACCGCCTCGACGTAAGCCTCGATGGGCGCGTCAGGATCGGCGGCGGTCATGGGCACGGCCCAGCCGCCGCCCGGGCTCAAGTCCTGGAGGAAGAAGCCATGGCGGCCGGCCATCTCGGCGGCGAAGGCCACCAGGCGAGCAGCCGCCGCCGCCAGAGGGGCGGTCTCGAAGATCTGCGAGCCGATGTGCGCGTGCAGCCCGGCGAGCAGCAGGTGCGGTGAGCGAGTGATGCGGGCGACGGCGCGTTCCGCGTCACCGGTCGCGATGCTGAACCCGAATTTCGTATCGGTCTGCCCGGTCTGGACATGAGCGTGGGTGTGCGCCTCGATGCCGGGCGCCAGGCGAAGCCAGAGCCGGACGGGACGGCCTTCGTGGCCGAGAAGCAAGGCATCGAGCCAATCCAGCTCGGCGAGGTTGTCCACGACGATGCAGCCGATGCCGGCGTTCAGCGCCTGCGCCAGCTCCTGAGGAGTCTTGTTGCTCCCGTGAAAATGGATGCGGCGGGGCGGGTAGCCGGCCTGAAGCGCCACATGGAGCTCCCCGCCAGAAACCACGTCCAGATCGAGGCCTTCCTGGGCCAACAACTGCGCCAGCGCCGTGGCCAGGTAGGCTTTGGCGGCGTAGGCGGCGACGGCGCTGGCCGGGTAGAAGCGCGCGAGGGCCCGCTTGTAAGTGCGAGCGCCCTCGCGCAGCGTAGTTTCGTCAAAGACGTAAAGGGGGGTACCGTAACTTTGCGCCAGTGCTGAAGCGGCACAGCCGCCCAGCCAAAGTTCCCCGCGCTCATCGGTCCTGGCACCCATCGGCCAAAGCCTGTCCATAAAGTCATTGCCTTTCGAGGATGAGTTGGGTGCATTCTACCACACCCTGAAACCGGTGGCGGGGAGCCAGAAGCACGGGGCATGGCAGTAGCGGCGGGGTGGCCCTTCCCCTACCGCCGCATCTCTATAAATCCACGGCCCCGCCCACGCGGCAGCTATCGCTAGCATACGGGCCGGGCACACCGTAATCCACATCGCTATGTGGAGCGGAAAACTGCACTAAGATGGCGCGGTGAGGTAAGTATGTCGGAACTGCGGCGAGACCCGGTACTTGGTCGGTGGGTCATCATGGCGCCCGAGCGTGGGTCGCGTCCTGAAAGCCTGATGCTGCCCAAGGATGCGCGAGGGCCCGCGCCATGCGTCTTTTGTGGGGGCCAGGAAAGCCTTGACCCTCACGAGATCGGGGCAATCCGTGCGCCGGGCACGGCGCCCAACACGCCGGGCTGGCTGGTGCGGGTGCTGCCCAACAAGTTCCCGGCGCTGCGCATCGAAGGCGAGCTGGTGCGCGAAGGGGTCGGCCTTTTCGACATGATGTCCGGCATCGGGGCCCACGAGGTGATCGTGGAAACACCGGATCACAATGTCGATCTGGCGGACCTCGCGGAAGATCAGATTGGGGCGGTGCTGCGCGTGTACCAGGACCGCATGAACGACCTCCAGGGCGACGATCGCTTCAAGTACGTGCTGATCTTCAAGAACCAGGGGTATCAGGCCGGTGCGACCGTGGGCCACGCGCACTCACAGCTGATCGCCACACCGGTGACGCCCAAACGGGTGAAGGAAGAATTGGTCGGCGCGCGGCGCTACTACGAGTTCAAACATCGCTGCGTCTTCTGCGACATTATCAAGCAAGAGCTGCGCCTGACGCCAGAGCGGTTGGTGTTGGAGACGGACTCATTCGTTGTGCTTTCTCCCTTCGCGGCCCACGTGCCT
>CAWEHT010000047.1:0-5052 GCA_963808455.1 uncultured Chloroflexia bacterium
GGATGTCGAGGAGGCGCCTGACCTCTTGGGCCGCTGGGCCGGCCGCGAGCGAGCTGACGATATGAAAGCCGATGCCCAGGGCGTTGGCCGCGAGCCACATGTTCTCTATCATACAGCCGAGGCTAATGATGCCGAGGAAATCACCCTCCGAGGCCGGGGCTCGCCGAGTAGGATCATGCAGCACCAGCAGCAGGATGGGGCACGAGGGCATCGGGCGGGACGCCTCGCCCTCGACCAAGGCCGACGTCCTTTGCGCCTTCGGGAGCCTCCACGATGGAGGAAACATCGTGCCCAGAATCCCCGTCTTTTTCCTCAATAACTCTTCTTCGGAGAACGAAAGTTGCTCGTAGTTCTCGTCAACGAAGACTGTGGATACAGGGTTTCTAAGATTCGCGATGGCATCCAACAGCTGCCTGTCGTCAACTACCACGATCTGAAAGTTCTGCATGTTGTGTGCCGTAGGGGCCCAGCGCCCGGCCTCCATGATCTGTTGAAGGTCCGCCTCGGCGATTGGCTTTTCCGGGTCAAAAGGCCAGCGGGCCGATTGCCGCTCGCGCATCAGCTTCAGAATGTCATGCATGGCGAACCCCCTGTCAGTCGGCGATCTTGAGCACCGACCTGAACTGCACTTTCGAGGTCATCATCCTCTCGAAGGCCACGGCCACCCGTTCCAGCGGGAACACCTCGATCATCGGCTGCACCCCACAGTCAACGCTAAACCTAAGCGTATCCTCCAGGCTTCTGCCTGGATGCGCCACCCAGCCCTTGATCGAGCGTCGCCCGCCAAGAAGGAGCACTGGCGGGATCATCATCGGCTCGGGTGACGCTGCCACGATGATGAGCTGGCCGTCCGGGCTGAGGCCGCTAACGAGCTCGGCGATCGCTTTGCTGTTGGGCGCCGTTGCCAGTATCACCTTGGCGCCACCGAGCTTGCCCAGCTCATCAGCGGCCCTCGTGGCTGAGGTATCGATGTAGGCGTCGGCACCCAACCGACGTGCCGCTGCCTCCTTTTCCTTGCCGCGGGACAGGGCCACCGTCCGGAAACCGAGCTTCTTGGCGAACTGGAGCCCCAGGTGGCCGAGCCCGCCGAGCCCGTGGATCGCCACCAGGTCGCCGCCCCGTGCCTGGCTGTGCCGCAAAGCGCTGAACGTCGTCCTTCCGGCGCACAAAAGCGGGGCAGCTTCGAGCGAATCGAGTTCCTCCGGAATCGACGCAAGCGCCTGTGCCGGCGCGGTCATATACTCGGCATAGCCACCGTCGAACGAAATCCCAGTGGTCAGCGGGTGCACGCAGTGAGCAAGGTCACCCATGAGGCAGGCCTCGCAGTTGAGGCACGGCCCGCCGTACCAACCAACCCCGACACGCTGGCCGACCCTCCAACGGGCCGCGCCCGCGCCTGACTTTGCCACCGTGCCGACGACTTCGTGGCCCGGCACCCTGGGATAATGGATGCCAGGAAAGTGTCCCTCTTTGGTGACCGCGTCGCCATGGCAGATCCCACAGGCCTGCACCTTGATCAGGACCTCATTCGCTCCTGGCTCAGGGATAGCTCGTTCCACGAGCTCAAACTCGGCCCCAGGCGAGGCAATTTGCATCGCTTTCATTGGTGATCCTTTCCTCCGAGTGAATCGGGCCCTAAGGCGCGCTGATTTGGGCCGCGATCAACGCGGCATAGGCCTGCGCCCCCTCGGGACGCAAGTGGGTACCATCATTCCAGAAATATTCAGGGTGGTTGAACGCTGGCGGCGTGCCAATCGACCAGCAACGCATTCTTGAAACGCTTCACGCCGTCTGCCAGCACCGTATTGTTGTCCGTTTCCCAGGTGCGCGGCACCGTATCGTTGACAAATATCACGCGGGGTGCCCCTGAAAGGAGCGCCATCATAGCATCGAACTGGGCCGCGCTGAAGTGCCGTTGCTGCCCAGGTGGATGATGATGATCGCGCCCTTCAGCTGGCCGGAGGCCTTGCGCTCATTCAGAAGGTCCAGCGCTGCCGAAACCTGGCGACCAAGCTTCGCATCGATCCCGATGCCCTTGATGTCAGCTGATAACGACGGGACCGCCGCCGAACATGACCGAGTCACCGATGGCGATGACGCGGTGGTGGGCCCGACCCGGCTGACTTGCCGGTAGCAGCGCGTGCTGTGGAAGGGCTTTGCCGGCCCTCCGTGGAGCCGCCGGACGCAGCCGGAAGGGCATTCCCTGGCTCCGAGCTGGACTTCCCCCGCTGATGGGGCGTTGCGCCTGACCGGCGGGCGCAGAGGCCCCGAGGGCGCCGCCGGCTACGCTCTTCACTGTTGCTGGCCCGTGGGGCGTGGACCCGGGAAGCTGAGGCCCGTGATCGGCAACCTCAGAGTCACACAGTGGTGTCCAGGTCAGGCAGCCGATAGCCCTTCCCACGAGTCCCAGCGAGGAGGCATCGAGCCCACTCACTTCGGTGGCAGAGCTTCCAGAGTTGGCCGGTGCGACGGGCTTTGCCGGTTCTTCGGGAAAGGATGGCGTCGGCGCCAGGTTGGGCGTAGGGAGAGCGCTACCGCTGCTGTTTGCCACTGGTCCTCCGCCGAGGGCTCCGGTCGAGGCGGCCGCCGGTGAGTCGATGGTGTCGATCGCCGCTACGGCCAGGTATGGGGGCGGCGCCGGAGGCTGAGCCCGCACCACAGAGTCACCGAGCAGGACCGTAAAGAACAGAAAGGATGCAATCCCGCCGGCCCAACGCCAGCCCAGCCGGCGTCGCTGTCGACCGTGTGCCTCGCGCCAGTTCTGCCAGGCCCGGCCCAGCGCCCCGCTGCGCACGGGCGACTCCACGAAGTGGTACGATACCTCCGCAACACCCAGCGTCAGGGTCAGGCGTAGGGCAAGCAGCGGCAGACCAGCCAGCGGCACGTCGAGCTGTGGGCGGGTGATGGCAAAGATGGGCCAATGCCAGAGGTAGATGCCATAGGATCGCTGTCCTAGCCAGCGGAACGGCAACGAGCCCAGGATCCGGGGCACGAGGCGAGCGCCGGGATCGGCGATTACTGCAATGGCCGCGACCGTGGTCAGGGACAAGGCGGCAAAACCGCCGCGGTAGAGCCAGCCACTATATTCGTTGACGCGAAGAAGGCCACGAGGAGCGCGGCCAACGCGGCCAGTGCGACACTATCCCACAGCCAGGAACGCCAGCCCTGCAGGAATCGGCCGAGGCCGTGGTCCTGACCTGGCGCCCACACGAAGGCCAGGGCCGAGCCGAAGAGCAGCCCGGCAGCGCGCGTGTCCGTGCCGTAGTAGATGCGCGACGGATCGACGTCGGGCTGATAGAGCATGGCCATCAGGAGGGTGGACGCCAGAGCTCCGGCAAGCACGAACTTGACCAGGCGCTGCTTTCCCAGCTTCGGCATGCTCAGCGCAAAAACAACCGGCCAAATGAGATAGAACTGCTCTTCTACCGCGAGCGACCATAAGTGCTCCAACAGAGGAGGCCGGCCCACGATCTCGAAATACGAGCGATGGTTGAAAATCAGGTACCAGTTGGTGGCGTAACCCGCCGCGGCCAGCACGTCGCGACGCAGTCCCGCAACCTCATCAGGCAGAAATACGACAGCAAGGCCCAGGACCGCGATCAGCAGCAGATAAAGTGCCGGCAACAGCCTGCGCGCCCGGCGCAGCCAGAAATGCTTCAGATCGACGCGGCCGCTGCGCGCCCACTCGGCCAGCAGCAGCGAAGTGATCAGGTAACCGCTGATCACAAAGAAGACTTCCACACCAAGAAACCCGCCCCGGAACCATGCCAGGTCGGCGTGATAGAGCAGTACAGCCAGCACGGCCAGCGCCCGCATGCCGTCCAGCCCGGGCAGATACGGCAAACGCGGAGCCCGGGCGCGGTCCGCTTTCGGGCCCCGGCGCTGCGAGCTGACCTCCCTGCCCAAGAAAACGTCCGCTGTCTCCATGCCTCAAGTATACAACAGGCCTGCTGAAATGGCTGTGATCTCTTTTCCGTTGGCGGGGCTGCCGCCCGTCAGTTTGCAGCCGGCCGACTTGATGCTACAATAGGCACAGTGAAAGGCCCCCAAAGGCAGGCTCCCTGAACCTTGTGCCGGGCGCAGCGAAGGGGGTACACATTGGGGCCTGGGCGTGCGAGGGCCGGCCCGAAAAACTGGAGCCAGCATGTCATCGGTGGAACCCCTTACGAATACTGCCTCGGTTGGGCGGGCAGCGCCTGAAGAGGTCGAGCGCCAGGCCCAGCGTCTCCTTGCAATCTCACCTCTCTTGCGTGAGGTCCTGGACGGCGTGCCCGATCCAGTGATGGTCCTCAATTCTTCCCGGCAGATCATTCTTGCCAACCGGACTCTGCGAACCATGATGGGTGATGACGGCGCCGGCTATCGCGGCTTGCGGCCGGGGGAAGCGCTGGGCTGCAACCACCCTGTCGAAAGCCTGGCAGGCTGCGGCACGACCGACTTTGCAGTATCTGCGGCGCGTCCCTGGCGATCCTGGCCAGTCAGCTTGGCAGGCAGCCTGCCAAACAGGAATGCCGGATCAGGCGCCGCGCTGACCGCGATGCGCTTGACCTGCGCGTGTCGGCTACGCCGCTGGACTGCGGCCCGGAGACGTTTACCCTTTTCGTGCTAAATGACATCAGTCACGAGAAAAGGCGGCAAGCGCTCGAACGGATCTTTTTCCACGATGTTCTCAACACGGCCACCGCACTCCGCGGTGCGGCCGGCATTTTGGACCGCGGCCTCCCCGAAGCGCAGCGCGAGATAGTGCAGATCCTGGGTGGGCTGGTCGCGCGGCTCATCGATGAGATCCAGATGCAACGGCAGTTGACCGAGGCTGAGAGCGGGGAGTTGTGTGTCACTGCCGCCCAGATCGACGATGCCGGCCTGCTCGGCGACGTAGCGCGCAGCTTCGAGCGCCATGAATTGTCGCTGGGGCGTCGCCTGGTGGTGAAGAGTTCGGGAGAGCCAACAACGTTCGTCAGCGACTATGTCCTGGTGCGGCGCGTGCTCTACAACATGCTCAAGAATGCCTTCGAGGCCTCACAGCCGCAGGACGCGATCACGCTGGTGGTC
>CAWEHT010000048.1:0-10511 GCA_963808455.1 uncultured Chloroflexia bacterium
CGGGCATTACCCCGGCGGGGCCAGTGCTCGGCAGCTCCCACCGGGGGTTACTGGCTTGCCTCCTGACACGCCCGGCAGCACCCAAGGCGATACGACGCTGATTTTGTAAGCGCACCCCGACCGCTGAGGGTGGGGTCAGTCCCGTGGCGACACCGGCGGTGACCCTCTCTCCGCCAGGGACGACCACGCAAGGCGGGCAGTCTCCTGTGGCAACCCCCGCGGCCGGGCCAGCCGTGACTCCCTTGCCCACGCCCTATGTGCAGGTGGAAGCCGACGTCGTCAATGGCCGGCGCGGGCCGGATACGGTCTTCGAGGTGATCGGCCAGGCCAAGCAAGGAGACCAGCTGATGATCCTTGCCGCTTTGCCGGACCAGAGCTGGTGGCAGGTTTGCTGCATTGCCAACCAGCCGGCCTGGGTGATCGGCAGCGCCGTCACGGCGCAAGGGCCTCTGCAGATCGTCCCGCAGGTGCCTATGCCGCCCACGCCCACCGAGACTCTGACACCCACAGAGACGAGCCCGATTTCACCCCTCGATACCCCGCAGCCGCCGTTCGATATCGCAGAGGGGCCGATGTGGCCCATGACTGTGACAACGGTGAGCTGACCATCTGGGTGAAGGTCGAGCTCAACTCGGGCGATCCTCTGGGCGGGTATGTTCTGAAGGTGTTTCGGAACGGCGTCGATGTGAGCAGCCCGGTGCAATCACGCGCCGATGTGAGCGGCTTCTCGAACTCCGGGCCTGACCAGGGCGGTTTCGACTATAATCTTAAGTTCGAGGACCCAACTGCCCACGAAGCGAACTGGGAAATTTACCTTGCTCGCCCGGATGGCTCGCAGGTCTCTGATACGACTGACTTTACGACCATGGGTGACTCCTACCGGAATCAGGTGGTGTACATCGCCTACGTTCTGGCACGCTGACAAATGCAAAGGAGAATCAGTATGAGCTCTCGTATGACTGTCCTGGCCTGGTTGGCCATCTTGCCGCTTGTCTTCGCCAGCTGCGGGGCCGGTGCTCCCGGCCCTGCGCCTATCCCTCCGCCTTTGCCGACCAGGACGCCGCGGCCCACTTTCACGCCAACTGTGCCGGTGCCCACGGCCACACTCCTCGTCCCGACCGAGACGCCGGTTGTCACGGCCACCGTGGCCCTGAGCATGCCCACCACGTTGCCCCCCACGGCTGTGGTCACCCCGACGGCCCAGGCCCAAGCCACCTTGACCGCCAATGACCTGACCAACGTGCGCTCCGGGCCCGGCACCAATTACGACAAAATCGGCCAGCTGACGCAGGGCCAGCAAGCCGCGATCACCGGCAAAACCGCGGCCGGCGACTGGTGGCAGTTCAATTTCAACGGGCAAACCGGTTGGGTGTCGGCCGCCATGGTCACCGCCAGCGACGCCGCCAGCAGCGTGCCGGTCGCGCAGACGATCCCGCCGTCGCCGGTGCCGGTGGCGCAGCCCGTGGTCCAGCAACCGGCGCCGCAGCCGACGCAGCCGCCGGCCCCCGCGCCCACGGCCGCGCCGTCCTACCCGTTCGTCGCTGACCACTCTGAGGCACCCCCGCAGGTGAATCCGACCTACAGCAACGGCTTAGAGGTCCGTGGATGGATCGGCTGCAGCACCAGCGCCAACACCTGCGTCGCCGCGACCCTCAAGGTATCCGGTCCGGGCGGGTCGAAGACGATTTCATGCGGCGCTGGGGTGATAGCATGGGATCCTCCGGGTAGTTACGTTGCGTTTCACGTCTACAACGGGCTGCCCGAATGCAAGCTAGACATCACCCCCTTTGTCCCCGGTACCTATACCGCGGTGCTCGTCAACTCCGGCGGCAATCCGCAGTCTGACGCGCTGACCTTCGACGCCGAAGGCAACACCCGCTCGTGGTTTCTCGCCTTCAGACCGCGTTGACGGCGAGCGACGTTGAGGCCGGACCTCTGAGGGACATCTCACAGGGAAGACGTCCCGGGGTCCGGCTGGCCCTCGTCCTGCTGGCCTTGCTGGCTCTGGCCCTGCGGTGCGCCCGCCTGGATTTTCAGCCTCTCTGGTGGGACGAGGGCTACTCGGTCTGGTTCGCCACACACTCGCTCGGCCAGATGGCCGCGCTGACGGCCCTAGATATCCATCCCCCATTCTATTACGCGCTTCTGCGTGGCTGGATCCTGATGTTGGGTGCGGGGCCGGTGGCGCTGCGACTGCTCTCGGTAGCTATCGGCTTCCTTGGCCTGCCCGCCATCTACCTGGCCGGCAGGCGCATGCTCGGCCCGGGCGTGGGGGCGCTGGCGACCGTGCTGTTGGCCGTCAATCCGTTCCACATCTATTACAGCCAGGAAATCAGGATGTACGGGCTGGTGGCCTTGCTCAGCGCCGCCATGCTGGCCGCCGCGTGGGCGCTTTTCGACCGCCCGGCGGAGAAATCCGGCGCGCTGCGCTACGCGCCATACGTCCTGGTGGTCACGGCCGCGCTCTACACCCAGTACTACACGGTTTTCTTGCCGATTGGGCTCACTCTCTTCGCGTGCTGGCACTGGCGCCGCTGTTTGCCGGCGCTCTGGCGCTGGCTGGTCGCGCAGGCCGTCTGCGCCCTGCTCTACCTGCCCTGGGTCCTGTACGCGGCGCCGAAGCTGGTGCCTTACATCGGCAACAAGGTCGTGATGGACGCGGACCAGCCGTTGTCATTGTTGCCCTACTTCGGCCGGCATCTGTCGGCTTTCCTGGCCGGCCATTTGGAGGGGCCGCTGGGCGCCTGGTGGCCGGCCGCGTTGGCGCTCCTATTGCCCATTGCGATCGGGATGGCGCTGCTCGTCAGGGATGATGCCCGCGCACGGACGCCGGCCCTGATGCTGGCTACCGTGGTGCTGACCGCCCTGGTCCTCGGTTACCTGGTGGGCCTCCGTTATCCATTCTTTCCGGCGCGTGGCGAGCGCTTGCAATTGTTGGCGCTGCCGCCGTTCCTCCTGCTCGCAGCGGCGGGGCTCGCCGCGCTGGCACGCCGCTGCCTCAGGGGTGGCCTGTTGGCGATCGGCCTGGTCGGCGTTGTATCGGCGGTGAGCCTGGGTGCCTTCTACAGCGTGCCGCGCTATCCCAACGACGATTATCGCCCCTTGATCGCGCAGATCGTCCAGCAGGCGCGGCCTGGCGACACCGTATTCTGCGTGTACCCCTGGCAGGTCGGCTACTGGCGCACCTACGGCGACCCTGGCGGGGCGTCTCCGGTCCTGACCCCGTCCATGGACTGGGGCGACACGCTTAGCGGCGCGTTGGATGCGGCCCTGCAAAGCGGGCATGTCTTCTTGCCTGCGCACCAGGCGCTTGGCGCCGGCCTTGAAAATCGCATCGAGAGCTATCTGGGCCAGCACACGCGGCTTTTTGCCAACCAGTGGTACGGGCCCCACACGCGCCTCAGCGCCTGGGCTGCGGAGCCGCTCACGGCGGATCAGCCGTTGGCCGGGATGCCCGTGCAATTCGCAGGGGCTGGCCTGACGTCAGCTCTGGTGCTTGCGTCAGGTGGCGCCGGCCCTGCGCCGGTCGCGGCGGCCAACGCTGTGCTGCCGCTCACGCTCGAGTGGCGCTCTGCGACGCCCCCGCCCACGCTGGCCGTCAGCGTCCGGCTCGTTGACGCCCTGGGGCAGATCTGGGCCCAACATGATTACCAGCCGCTCGGCGGGGTCGATCCGGGCAGCGTTGCCCTCGCTCCCTCCTCGCTGCCGGCAAGTGGCGGACTTTCGCGGCAGGGCGCCGGGTGGACCACGGTGGACCGCCTGGGGCTTCTGGTGCCGGCCGGCACGCCTCCCGGCCGATATCGGCTCGCCATCAGCGTGCTCCAGGCCGAGGGTGGCCAGCCTCTGGCCGCGCAGGCCGCCGGCGGCGCGGGGTCCGGTAACGGCGCCTTCGTCGCGGAAGTGACCGTAACCTCAGCAGACCGGCAGATGTCTGTCGAACGAATCTTCCCATCGCGCCGCCGCAGCTAGTGAACCTGAGCGACGCCATCCGCTTCCTGGGCTACAGCACCGACGACACCCCCGTCTTGCCTGGTGAGGAGCGTAAGGTCAGCCTGTTCTGGCAGGCGCGGGCGCGGCCTGGCGATGACTACACGGCCTTTGTGCAGCTGCTGGGCGCGCCTGGGCGAGCGCCCTTGTCGTTGTGGCAAGCCATGCCTGGGGCGGCCGATGCCACCACCCAGTGGGCACCCGGCACGCTTATGCGCACGCAGGCAGCTTTTCGCCCGCCGGCCGACCTGGTCGACGGCCAATACACCTTGATAGCCGGCCTCTTTCGGGCTTCGGATGGGCGACGGCTGGCCACGCCCAGCGGAGCCGATCACCTCACGCTTGGCCGGATCACCGTCCATGGCCGCCCGCACGTAATGGCGCGGCCGAGCCCGGCCCACGGCGCGTCCGCGACTTTCGGAGGCTTCGCCCGCCTCATCGGTTATGACCTCGTCGCGTCCCTTTCCCGCTTCGCCCGGCGGGAGCGGGGTGCTGAATCCTGGCCGGGGGAACCTTGCTCAGGCACCGGACGCCGTCGCTTCTGGGAATAACCTGACGCTGGTGCTCTATTGGCAGGCGCTGAGCACGCCGGATCGCGCCTACACCGTCTTTGTACATCTGCTCGACCGGGATGGCCGGCGGCGCGGCGCAGGAGATGGTGAGCCGGGAAAGGGCAGCCTGCCAACCACAGGCTGGGTAATCTCCGAATACCTGACCGACTCGCATGTCATCGCCGTCAACCAGAACGCGCCTGCCGGCAGTTACCGCGTGGCGGTAGGCCTGTATGACCCGTCCACGGGACAGCGTCTGGCGACAGCGGACGGCTCGGACCAGCTCATCTTGGATTCGACGGTGCAGCTGGGGGCTCGCTGAGGCGGCTCAACCTGACGGGGGGTCCGTGTTCATGCAACTTCCTGCACGCTATTGCGTAAATCAGATGTGCGATCAGGGCGCTGCCGTGCCCCCGGCGGCGTTCCTGGATGGCGATCAGTGTCAGGAGGGAACCATGACTCAGGAACCTCGTCCCGGCAGCAGCATTGCCGAGGAGCTGAACCGGCTAGGCCGCCAGTTGGGCGAAGCAGCGCGGCTGGCATGGGAAAGCGAGGACCGCAAGCGATTGCAGGCCGAGCTAGAGGATGGACTGCGGCGATTCGGTGTCCAGGCGGAGACCACCATCGAGCAAGCGCGCCGCAGTGAGGCCGGCAGGCAGCTCTCAGACCAGGCGCAGCGTGTTGCCACCCAGGTCAAGGAGGCCAGGGTCGCGGACAAAGTGCGCGACGGCCTCATCGTTGGGCTGGCCAGCCTCAACAGAGAGTTGAGCCGGCTGCTGGATCATCTGGGCGAGCGGGCCGCTCCGCCGGCCCCTGGCGCCGAGGCCCCGGTGACCGGCTCTCGGCAGGAGCCACCTGGGACGCCTCCGTCCGGGCCTTCCGACCCCGTGATCTAGATTGGATTGCATGCCCCCGATGTGGCTCGGGGGCTGCGCTTTGGGCGGTGCAGGCTTGCCGGCCGCGGCGGGCCTGGGTCCGGCGCCCTGGGAATGGAGGTCGATGAGGATCGAGTTCATCACTGCAGAGTCACCGTTGACCAGGGCGCTGCGAGAGGGCGAGTTCATCCGCTTTCCCCAGCTGACCGTCCCGCTGTTGGCCGCGCTGACGCCGCCCGAGATCGAAGTCCACCACACTGATGAGATCATCCAGGATGTGGATTTTTCCCGCCCCGCCGATCTCGTTGCCATCACGTGTTGTACGCCGGCGGCCCCGCATGCGTACGAGATTGCGCGGCGGTATCGGGATCGTGGCGTCCGCGTGGTCCTTGGGGGTCCCCATCCCACGTTGCTTCCTGCCGAGGCCCAGGCGCACGCCGATGCGGTGGTGGTCGGCGAGGCCGAGGAGTCGTGGCCGCGCCTGATCGCGGACTTCCGCGCCGGCTGCCTGCACCCTCTTTACCGCGCTGAGGGTCCGCCGTCGTTGTGCGGGCTCCCGCCCGCTCGGCGCGATCTCCTCAGTGGGCGCTGGTACAGCAAAGGTGTGCTCATCGCCACCAGGGGTTGCCCTAATGCCTGCGAATACTGCACGTTGCCCTACCTGTACGACCGGAAGCTCCGTTTCCGGCCGGTGCAGGAAGTGGCTCAAGAAGTGGCGGCAATCCAGGGGAAACCCATCGTGTTCTGGGACGATAACCTGGTAGCGGATCCCGCTTATGCCAGGGAGCTGTTCCGCGCGATCACCCCTTGCAAGAAGTGGTGGACTGCCCAGGCCACGATGCAGGTCGCCTCGGACGACGAGTTGCTGCGCCTGGCCGCCGAGAGCGGCTGCAGAGCTTTTTTCATCGGGTTCGAGTCGTTCTCGCAGCAGAGTTTGGACGCTACAGGGAAGGGCTTCAACCGGGTGAGAGACTACCAGGCCGTGGTAGCCAGGCTCCACGCTCACGGCATCGCGATCCAGGCCGGCATCATGCTTGGTTTTGATCAGGATGAGCCCGACGTTTTCGCGCGCACGGTCGAGGCGGCCGAAGCGATCGGGATCGATCAACGCGACCATCAGCCTGGTTGTGCCGTTCCCCGGCACGCGTCTCTTTGCCCGGCTCGAACGGGAAGGCCGGATCCTTACGCGGGACTGGTCGAAATATAACGGCAAGACAGATGTAGTCTTTCGCCCAAAGCTAATGGCGCCGGAGGTCCTTCAAGCAGGGTTCGAATGGACAGCGGCGCGAATTCTACTCGTGGGGTTCGATCTGGAGCCGGCTTTCCCGCTCACGCACGGGCCTGGAGTGGAACCTGCTGCGCAACGTGGGATATCATCGGGCGGCTTACCGGCAGGGTGGCGTCCTCTAGCCAGGTCCGCCCGCCAGCTCCGCTGCCCATTTGCGCGCCAGGACTGCGGTTGACTCGAAGGCGATCTCCGACCATGGCACTTCGCCGGGCGTGAACCAGCGCGCTTCGGGTCGCGTCGTCTGCCGGTGCCGGAATCTGCTCCGAACCCCGCGAGGGGTCAACTGCCAGCAATCGGCACCGGTAGATGAGCAGAATACCTCGTTTCTCGCGCCAGCCCGCCAGGGGCACGATCCCTTCCAGGCGCAGGGGCTCAACGGATAAGCCGGTCTCTTCGCGCACCTCCCGCAGCAAGGTGTCTTCCGGCATCTCGTCATCGTCCATGTAGCCTGCCGGGAGAGCCCACAGCCCCAGCCCTGGCGATGAACCGCGCCTGACCATCAGAATGCGCTCGCCGTCGCTGACGAGCCCGCCTACCGCGACTTTGGGGTCGCGGAACAGAATGAAGCCACAGTACCGGCATAGGCGGCGTGCCTGGCCAAAGGCGAACCCTTCGGCCAGGGGCGCGCCACAGCGCGGACAGTAGATGAAAGCGTCGCTCATGCGTCCTCGACCTAAGATGCCGTACGACTGTCTTCGACGGCCGCTCGCACCGCCCGCAGATTGCTCCAGGGTGAGTTGGAAGGTGCGACGCAGCCGGAGGCAACGATCAGCCGCTTTCCTGCCGTTTGCCGGATGGCATCGGAGATCTCGAGACGGATCGAGTCCGGATCGCCCTTCAAAATGTCATCCCATTGCGCCAACCCGCCGCAGACGGCGCCCGAATAGCGTTCCAGTCCCTCGGCGAGGCTGGGCGGCGTCTCGCGTGAGTGCCAGTTGATGGCCGGCACCGGGTAGGCCGCGCATAGGTCAAACATCACGTCCATGCCGTGAAGATGCAGGAGATTGAACCAGCACTCCCCGGCGGCCTCCAACACGCGCCGATCGTAGGGCTCGCCGAATTCCCGGTATTCCGCTTCGTTCAGCAGCCCGTACGATGCGAGCTGGACGGCGTAGTAAATGCCGGCAATGCCGCGCGAAAGGCAGGCCTGGATGAAGCGGATAGTGCTCCGCGTGATCGCCTCGAGCCCGGCATGCACGGCTTTTGGGTCCTCGCGCAGGTGCACGATCAGCCGATCCATGCCGGCGAGGCTCTTGGCCTGGCTCAGCGGCGCGTGAAGATCGTCTGGATAAACGGCACCTGATCGCCTACCCCGTCGTGTATCAGCTCCAGGCAACGCAGTTGTCCGCTCAAGAAGCCAGTCTTCGGATTCCAGCACCGGCAGCTTTGGCCAGTCCTCTGGCACCTCGACGGGATGGTACGTGTACTCGCGTGACCCTTCATCGCCGCCCACCCAGGCATCTTTGGCTCCCCAGTCAACCAGGCAGAAGCTGCTGGACGGGGAGACTTTGATGAAATCCCAGTCGTACTGCGCCTCGAATGCCAGGGTTGACGTGGCCAGATCCGCCGGGCGCTGGTCGTCGCCCGGGAAATGCCGCCAAAGGGCCGCGGCCACCCGGTCTGTGGGTTGGCCGGCGAATGTTGCCAGAAGTCGTTCGCGACGCGTCATCTGCGCTGCCATATGCTGCCTCCATTTCAATGTCGAACGAGCAACGCCCACAGGCGTGGCCCAAAGATAGCGCCACCCACGGCCACTGCCGCGATGGCGGTCACCAGCACTGCTCCGGCCGCCACGTCTTTCGCTGCCCTGGCCATAGGATGTTGGCGCCGGGTCAACAGGTCCACACCCATCTCGATCACCGTGTTGAACATCTCGGCACCGAACACCAGCCCGCAGGTCACGGCAATGATGGCCCATTCTGTGGTGCTGATTCGAAAGCACCATCCTGCGAGCACGACGGCGCCCGCGATCATCACATGCACGCGGGCATTGCGTTGGGTGCGCAAGACGTAGGCGATCCCTCGACCCGCGTAAACGAAGCCGAGGAGGAAACGCTTCAAGCTGCCAGTAGCGCCAGGATCCGATCCTGAAGCGCCCACATCCGTGCCTCCTCGTCTGGTTCAGCGTGATCGTATCCCAACAGGTGCAGCGTGCCGTGGACAGCCAGCAGCCGCAGTTCGTCTTGCAGCGGCCGGCCAAGGGTTGTCGCCTGCTGCCGGGCGAAAGGTAAGGCGACGATGATATCCCCCAGGTATGCGCCGGTTCCCGGAGCAGCCACGAAGCCAGGCGCCGGCTCCTGAGCCGGGAACGAAAGCACATCGGTCGGTTCATCCAGGCCACGGTACTGCCGGTTGAGCGCCCGCACGGCTTCGTCATCTGTCACCACCAGCGCCACGCGCCGGGACACGAGCGCGCCGGCCTCAGCGCCGAAGCGGTGGGAGGCAGCAGCCACCGTATTCCCGTCTGGGGAGGTGGCTGCCAGCGTGCCGGCGGCCGGAGGCCGGGGAAGGCTGTCTGCTGCCGGTGCAGGGCCGGCTTCGCCGGGGACCATGGCGCCCAGGGTAACTGTCACCGCCCGCATGAGGTCGGCTGGGTTGACTTCAGCCTGGTAGGCGCCGTCGATCTGGACGGTGACCGCTGCCGGCGCCGGCCGGTCGTGGCGTGCAGACCGCAGCGACACGTCACGCCGCGCGGGCGTGGCGTCTTGCGGGTGGGACGAGTTGCCAAGTGCAGCCTCCGCTTCTGTGGGCGCCGCTGCTTCTGTGGGCGCCCCCGCAGCGACCTGGGGAGGGTAAGTGATGCGTGGGTGATGGATACCACGCAGCACGTTGACAAATGCCTGCTGGATTGCCCGCAAATCGCCCACGGTCAACGAGCATTCGTCTAGCTGGCCCGCCGTGACACGGTGCTGGACGCAATCGTTCACAATGCCGGTGATCTCTTCGACTGAGGTCGGGCGCTTGGCCCGCACCGTCGCTTCGGCGCAGTCGGCCAGCATGGTGATGGCCGTCTCGCGGCTCTGCGGAATCGGGCCGGGGTAGGTGAATTGAGCTGCGTCCACACCCGCGGCCGAGCTCGCCTGTGTGACGGCTTCGTGGTAGAAATAGGACACCGTCAGGGTGCCGTGGTGTTCCAGGATGAAGTCGGTGACTCGCTTGGGGACGTGATATTTGCGTGCCAGATCCTTGCCCTGGTGCACGTGGCCGATGATGATTTGGGCGCTCGTATAGGGATCGAGGTGGCTGTGCGGGTCATTGCCCTCGGAATGGTTCTCGGAATAGAAGTAGGGCCGCATGGTTTTGCCCACGTCGTGATAATACGCGCCCACGCGCGCCAGCTGTGCGTCGGCACCGATGGCTTCGGCCGCCCTTTCTGCCATGTTGCCGACGATGAGCGTATGGTGATAGGTGCCGGGAGCCTTGAGCAAGAGTTGGCGCAACAGAGGATGGGTGGGCCTCGAGATTTCCATAAGCTGCAAGGGGGTGGCAATGCCAAACAGCATGCCCAGCAAGTAGGTCCCCAGCAACGCGACCGCTACAGTCACGAAGCCGTTGGCAAGCACGGCCGTCGCAAGCTCCGCCAGGCCACGCAAGTCGACCTTGTCGATGACCACACGGAAAACGACGACGACCAGCAACTCGGCGTAGACGGCAAATGCCGCGGCCCAGGCGAAAGCCGAGAGGTGATCGCCACGCCGTACTTTGATGGCGCCTACCAGCCCGCCGAAGAAAGCATACGCCATCATCTCGACGCTGCCGGTGGTCAGCCAGCCGATGAGCAACGCAAAAACGGCGGTCGCGACCAGAGCT
>CAWEHT010000049.1:0-8542 GCA_963808455.1 uncultured Chloroflexia bacterium
GTCCATCCCCATGCGGGGACCTTCGTGTCCATCCTGTGTGAATCGACGCGCCGGGACGCGAGAGCCGGGCGGTTGGGCGCCACTCACGTTGCTGGCTCGGCGTGGCCCCGCAGCTTGATTTCGCGCTGGTCGGCGTGTTGCGCGGCTGGCCTGAAGGCCTTACAATGTGCTCACTGATACTGCCAGCGGGTTCAAATCCCGCCCTGGCCCGTCGATCCCTGATCGCCGCTGCTCGATTTCAGTCGGCTGCCTGCGGCGGCCGCACTATCGGGGAGCCGTGATCGCGGTTTGGGTAGGCCAGGCAGAAGGAGAATCGGATGCCGGAACTGCTTGCCTCCCCGGAGCGCATCGCTCAAGCCCTCGATCGCGTTCTGCCGTTCGTGCAAAAGCCGGCGCGCTATACCGGTGGCGAGCACAACAGCGTGCTCAAGCCCTGGGGTGCTACGCCCTGTCGCCTGGCCCTCATTTTTCCTGACACGTACGAGCTGGGCATGTCGAACCTGGGCCTGGCCATCCTCTACGATATCGTCAACCGCCAGCCCGACATGCTGGCCGAGCGCGCCTACACTCCCTGGGTCGACATGATCGCGGCCATGCGCCGCGAAGGCATCCCCCTCTACGCGCTCGAGAGCAAGCGACCGCTGCGCGACTTCGACGTGCTTGGCTTCAGCCTGCCGTACGAGCAGGTCTACACCAACGTCCTGAGCACCCTCGACCTGGCGGGCATCCCCTTGCAGGCGGCAGCGCGCGGCCCGGCCGACCCGCTGGTCCTGGCGGGCGGCTCGGCCTGCATGAATCCCGAGCCCATGCACGCGTTCTTCGACGCCTTCTTCATCGGCGAGGGCGAGGAGGCCATCCTGGAGATCGTGCGGGCCTGGCAGGCATCGCGGCCGGCGAGGCTTGATCACGGGGCTTCCTCGCGGGACAGGGTTGCCGCTCTGCGCCGCCTGGCGCTCATCCCGGGCGTTTACGTGCCCTCCTTCTACGAGGTGGCCTATGCGCCCGATGGCCGCCTGGCCGGCCCGGCGCGCCCTCGCCCGGAGTGCTCGGACGTCGCCGCCCCCGTCGTGGCCAAGCGTATCGTGCCCGTGCTGCCGCCACCCGTCACGCGCTTCGTGGTGCCCTTCATCGACGTCGTGCACAACCGGGCGGCCATCGAGATCCAGCGGGGCTGCACGCGCGGCTGCCGGTTTTGCCAGGCCGGCATGATCTTCCGCCCCGTGCGCGAGCGCCCGCTGGAGGAGATCCTCGCCGCCGTGGACGACCTGGTCCGCGACACCGGCTTCGAGGAGATCAGCTTTCTCTCGCTCAGCTCCTCCGACTATACGCACATCGGCGACCTGGTGCGCGCCGTGGTGGCAAAATATGGCGCCGACAAGCTCTCCATCGCCCTGCCCAGCCTGCGCATCGAGTCTTTCAGCGTGGACCTCATGGATGCGCTGGAGCACGGCCGGCGCCGCTCGGGTTTCACCTTCGCCCCGGAGGCCGCCACCGACCGGCTGCGTGACGTGATCAACAAGCCGATCGCGACCCAGGCCTTGCTCGACACGGCGCGCGAGGTCTATCGCCGCGGCTGGACTTCCATCAAGCTGTACTTCATGATCGGCCACCCCACGCAGACGGCCGAGGACGTCCAGGCCATCGCCGACCTGGCCCGCCAGGTGCTGCGCGTTGGCCAGGAGGCCATCGGCAAGCGCGCCAACGTGCGGGTGGGCGTCAGCACGCTCGTGCCCAAGCCGCAGACACCCTTCCAGTGGCTGCCCATCGCCGACGAATCGCTCATCTGGGAACATATCCACCTGCTGGAGCGTGGGCTGCGCGGCCCGGGCCTTGCGCTGAGCTGGAACAGGCCGCGCGAGACGCAGCTTGAAGCCGTGCTCAGCCGCGGCGACCGCCGCCTCGCCGGCGTGATCGAGCGCGCCTGGCAGTTGGGCGCCGGCTTTGACGCCTGGGGCGACCAGTTCAACGAGCCGGCGTGGGCCCAGGCCTTCGCCGCCTGCGGCCTGGATATCGATTGGTATGCCCGCCGCGAGCGTCCCGTGGATGAGGCCCTGCCCTGGGACCACATCAGCGCCGGCATCCACAAGCCGTTCCTGATCGAGGAGTTCCGGCACGCGCTGGCCGGCGCTGTCGTCGACGACTGCCGCGATCACTGCTTCTCCTGCGGCATCCTGCGCCAGTTCAAGGAACTGCGCCGGGAAGTGGCCGGCGACGCATGGGGCTGCCCGGCCCTCGGGCGCGACAAGGAGCGCCAGCCTGTCAGCGCCCACGCCATCCCGCTTTATGTCAACGAAACGATGAGCCCTGAGCTCGCCGCGGCATCCGGGCCCCGCGTCGCGCAGCGCACGACGCGCGGCCGCGCAGCGACCACAGCCGCAGGATGAACCCTAAACTGATCGCAACATGAAAGTGCATAGCGCCTCGCCCGGGAGCGCCGGCATCTTGCCGGCTACGTCAACTACCACCGGGGCCGGCAGGGATGCCGGCGTTCCCAGGAGGAGACTCCGTCAGCAGCAGAGCGCAAATCCATTGTGCGACCAGTTTTAGAGGCCGCGTGCGGGGACTGATGATCCGGCAGGGACAGGGTGGACCCCGTGGGACGACGAGCCGGCGGCCCTTTCCGTTCAGGCCATCCTGTCCATCCCAGGGCAATCCTGTCCATCCTGTGCTGGTAACCCACCGCCTGGGTGCGGCGCGGCGCCAGGAAACGTAACTGCCTGCGGTGTGGAGGAGCGTGAGATGGCCAATGAGACCTACATCCAGCGCGTGCGGGTGACCTTCGCCACCGGCGATTCGGTGAAATACGTGGGGCACCTGGACCTGGCGCGGGCCTGGGAGAGGGCGATCCGCCGGGCGCGGCTGCCACTGGCGTATACCCAGGGTTTCAACCCGCAGCCCCGCCTCCAGTTCGCGGCAGCGCTGCCGGTGGGCTACACCAGCCAGGCGGAGTTAGCCGATATCTTCCTCAACGAAGCGCTCGACCCTGAGGCAGCCGTGGCCCGCCTGGCCGCCGCCTTGCCGGAGGGCATCCGCCCGCTGGCGGCCGTCGAGGTGCCGCGCGAGGCGCCCTCGCTGCAATCGCAGGTGGTCGCCGCCAGCTACCGCGTGGCCGTATACGAGGGAATAGGGAATAGGGACGAGGGAGTAGGGAATAGGGAGCAGGGACGAGGGAATAGGGACGAGGGAATAGGGAATAGAGGAGAGGGACATGCAGGGCCGCTTGCGGGCACGGGCGACGAGGAAGCTGCCGGCGAGGCACCAGGAAGCAACGGCTACTCCCTACTCACTATTCCCTATTCCCTTCCGCCTACTCCCTATTCCCTTCGTGAACGTCTGGACGCCTTCTGGGGGCAAGCTGCTGCGCCACGCCGCCGCCGTCGCGGCAAAGAGTTTGTGGATTACGATCTGCGCCCCCTCGTGCTGGAGCTGGCCTACGAGGGCCCTTGCGCTCCGCCGTGGCCCGGAGGCGGCGGGGGGCGAGGCCTTCACAACCATCATGCGCAGCGAGCCGGCCGCCACCGGCCGGCCCGATGAGCTGCTGGCCGAGCTGGGTTACGGCTCGGCCCCCCGGGCCATCCAGCGCCTGGCGCTGATCTTCCGGTGAGAGGTTCCTGATCATCGAGCTCTTTGGGCGGCTTCACCGCTCAAGGAGCCCGGGTGGCCGTACAGGTTGGCGCTGGTGGCCTCCCGCCCCACCGGCACCGGCTGTGGCGCGTCGCGCCGCGCCCTGGGCGTGGCCGCCGGCGCCTGCCGCGCCCCTGCCCCGGCAATGGCAGCCGCCACGTCGCGGGCCAGGCCCGGCCCGGCATAGATCATACCCGTGTAAAGCTGGACGAGCGTGGCCCCCGCGTCCAGCCTGGCGCAGGCGTCGTCGGGGGTCATGATGCCGCCGCTCGCCACGATCGGCAACGTAGGGCCGGCCAGCCGGGCCACCTGCCGCACCATCTCTGTGGCACGCGCCCGCAGCGGCGCTCCGCTGAGGCCGCCCGCCTCGCGGGCGAGCGGCGAGCGCAACCCGGCGCGCCCGATCGTCGTGTTCGAGATGATCAGTCCGTCCATCCCGGCGCAGGCGCTGGCCTCCAGTGCGCCGTCCAGCTGGTCGGGCGCCAGGTCGGGCGCCAGCTTTACCAGCAGGGGCACAGCCCGCCCCAGCTCGCCCGCCAGCTCAGCGCGGGCGCCGGCCAGCGGCCGGAGCAGCGCTTCGAGCGCCTGGCGCGTTTGCAGGCTGCGCAGGCCCGGCGTGTTCGGCGAGCTAACATTGATGGCCAGGTAGTCCGCCACCGGCGCGAAGGTCCGCAGCAGCTGCAGATAATCTTCCCCGGCCTCCTCCAGCGGCGTGGCTTTGTTCTTGCCGATATTGACGCCCAACAGCGCACGGCCCGCCTTAGAGGCCTTCCCGCCATCCCCAACTTGCGGGCGACGGCCGCGCAGCCGCCGCGCCACCGCTTCCGCGCCCTGGCTGGGAAAGCCCATGCGGTTGATCACGGCCTGGTCGCCCGGCAGCCGGAAGAGGCGCGGCCCGGGGTTGCCCGGCTGCGGCCGCAGCGTCACCGTGCCGACCTCGACGTGGCCAAAGCCCAGGGCCGCCAGCCCGCGCCAGGCCTCGCCGTCTTTGTCATAGCCGGCCGCCAGCCCCACCGCGTTCGGAAAAGTCAGGCCGAAGGCGCTCACCGGCCTGGCTTCGGCCGGGCCCTGGAACCACCAGCGGAGCAGGCCCTCCGCCGGCCGGGCCGACCCGCCCAGGCGCAGCAAGGCCAGGGTCACCCGGTGAGCCTGCTCGGGTGACAGGCGAAAGATCAGCGGCCGCAGCGTCTCGTAGGCATTCATCTTAGTCCCTCCCCAGAAAGGCGCGCGTGGCCGCGATCTGCGCCGCCGGAACGCGCTCCATGGCCGCCCAGTAATCGAGCAGCTTTTCGAGTGTCAGCACCGCGTGCAGCCGGTAGCCCGCCCCCGCCAGGGCCTCCCTGGCTCCCGATTGGCGATCGATCAGCACCACCACGTCCTCTACCTCAGCCCGGCCGCGGCCAGCCTGTCAATGGCTTCGAATTTGCTGGTGCCCGTCGTCGTCAGATCGTCGATAACCACCACGCGCTCGCCGGGCTTGAAGGCGCCCTCGATTTGGCCGCCGTCCCGTACGATTTGGTTTCCTTGCGCGGATAGATCATGGGCCAGCCGGCCTGCAGGCTGATCGCCGTGGCGATCGGCAGCGCTGCGTAGGGCAACCCGGCGACCTGTCGAACCGCAGCCCCCGCAGGACCGCCACGTAAGCGCCGGCCACCTGGGCCAGCAAGGCCGGGAACGACACGAGCTGCCGAAGATCGAGATAGATGGGCGAAGCTGCAGCCCGGATTTCAACGTAAACTCGCCGAACTTCACGGCCCCGGCCGCCAGCAACCCATCGGCAAGCGAGTCAGGTCGCAGGGTGAAGGGTGGGAAGCGGCGGCGCTCTCCCGCGACCCATCCCCTCGTGCAGGTACAGCGAGCCCTCTTGGTGACCCGTCAGCTTCTCCCCCTGCGAGGACTTCGTCGCTGGCGGGTCGCCGCGGCGCAGGCTGGCTTGCGTGCCCGCTCAGAATGGCAGGCGCCGCTACCGAAGATGTTCCCTGCCCCTGCGCCCCGGCCGCACGCGGCCCCGGTTGTCCCTGCTCCCGATTCCCTCGTCCCTCGCCCCTCGCCTCTATTCCCCGCTCCCTATTCTCTACAGCCGCACACGGCCCTGCATGTCCCTGCTCGGCCCGCATCGCTTCCACGAGACGGAGCGCGGCGCCTCGTGGGTCGGCGGCCCTGGCGATGCCGCGGCTGACCGGCAGCAGCAACCCCAGGCCGTCGGCGCGTGTGCGCCGCCGATCGCCTCGGCCAGGTCGCCGCCCTGCGCGCCGATGCCGGGCGCCAGGAACCACAGCTCCGGGGCGATCTCACGGACGCGTGCGAGAGCGCCGTGGGTGGGTTGCACCACGAGCACAGGCCCAGGTTGTCGCGCGTGTTCCAGCCCCGGGCCAGGCGCGCCATGTGCTCGTAGAGCCGAGGGGACCCGCGGCTGCCCGGAATATCGCCCGTCCGGGAACCCGTGGCAGCGCAAGACACCACAGGGTGCTCCTGCTCGAAAGGACCAGACAGTTCTGCGCCCGGCCCCCGCACCCCCTCCCCGGCCCCCTGGCCCTGGGACGAAGCCAGCGAGCCGTCCGGGGCCGGCCAGGCGAGCTCCAGGTCCTGCAGGTCGGCCGAGCCCGGGTTGGAGGTCTTGCACAGGACGAAGCCACCGCGCGCCGGGTCGGCCAGGAAGGGCTCCAGGCTGTCGCGGCCCAGGTACGGGCTCAGCGTCACGGCGTCGACGCCAAAGGCCTCGAACGCCGAGCGGGCATAAGCCTCGGCGCTGGAGGCGATGTCACCCCACTTGGCATCGAGGATCACCGGCACGTCTGGCGGGATCACCCTGACGACCTCGCCGAGCGCAGCCCAGCCAGCCGGCCCGAGCGCCTCAAAGAATGCCGCGTTGGGCTTGTAGGCGGCGGCCAATCCCTCGGTGGCGGCCACAAGGCGCAAGCAGAAGTCGCGCGCCGCATTCGCCGTCGGCTCGGCCAGGTCGGCGGGATAGGGATCCAACCCCACGCACAGCAACGACCCCGTGCGCCGGGCCACGGATTCCAGGCGGGCACAAAAACTCATTGCCACTTTCTACTTCCTCCGTGCATGATCTGGTTCAAAGACGTACGTTTCGGCCATAGCCGGGCGCGGCCAGGATTCGGCCATCGCGGTAGGCTTCTTGCCCGCGCAGCGTAACGCTTGCCACGCGGCCACGGGCGCGATAGCCCTCGAAGGGCGTCCACCCGCCGCGGCTGTGCAGCGACGCGGCGTGCAGCTCGTAGGTCGCGCCCGCATCGATTTCGACCCAGGTGTCCTGCTGCTCGGGCAGCCCGAAAATGCGCCGCGGGTTCGTCACGAGCCGCAGCAGCAGGTCGTCCATCGCCAGCCGGCCTTCGGCCACGGCAGTCAGCAACAGCGGCAGGGCGGTCTCCAACCCCGGGAAGCCCGGTGGCGGGTTGGTCCCGTCCTTCTCGCCGGCCGTGTGCGGCGCGTGGTCGGTGGCGAAGCAGTCGATGACGTCCAGGTTCTCCCACAGCGCCCGCACGTCGTCGGGGCTGCCCAGGCGCGGGCGCACTTCGCCGCGGCCCGCCCCGAGGGCCGGGATGTCCTCGCGGCTCAAGAAAAGGTGATGCGGCGTCACCTCGCAGGTCACCGCCAGCCCGCGCTCCTTGGCCTTGCGGATGAGCGTGATCTCCTCGCGCGTCGAGACGTGGGCCAGGTGGATGGGCCGTCCGTAGAGGGAGGCCACCAGGATCGCAGCCGCCAGCGTCCGGCCTTCGGCGTGGGCCACCAGGGGCGCCTGGCGCGGCCAGCTCGCGCAGTGCGCCATCCAGAGCGTCAGCTCGTCAAGGCGCAGCGGGCCGTAGGTCTGATCCAGATACATCTTGAGACCGGCGGCCCGTGGTGCCAGGCCGGCCGCGCTTGCGGTGTTGGCCAGCCCAGCTCCCAGGTATTGGGCATAGTCGCAGCGCGCCCCGGCGCGCGCGGCCGCCAATGCCACTGCCAGCGTCTCGGCATCCGTGATCGGCGGCTGCGTGTTGGGCATCGCCAGGACTATCGTGAAGCCACCGGCCAGCGCCGCCGCCGTCCCGCTGCTCCAGTCTTCCTTGTGGGGCGCGCCGGGCTCCCGCATATGGGTGTGGACGTCGATCAACCCGGGTATGCGCATGGCGTTCTCCATGGGTATCCGGCCGCGCGGGGGCCCAAAAGCATGGCTGCCCGGCAAAAAAAGAGAGCCGGTTTGGCTCTCCATGAGCTAAAGGCTGCCAGCAAGCTGGCAGCTCCGCCGGCGCGGGGCAAAAAAAGAGAGCCTCTACGGCTCTCCATGAGGGCGGGCCCCCCAATGCGCTGCATGTTCCGCCGGCGCGGGGCAAAAAAAGAGAGAGCACCGCCGGCTCTCCCGGAAAAAACACTCCGGCCTTGGAAAGGAATCTTCCGCAGCCCGTGTGTCAGTGATCATTGTTGCCAGGGTCATATGCGAACAGGCCTCACTAAAGAACCCAGTATACGGCCGTTTGGCAGACCTGTCAAGAATCAAAGCGCGTCATTGATCGCCCCCAGGTCACGGCGTTCGCCTCACGCCAACAGGTGCGTGTGGTAGGCCACGGCCACGGTGACCAGGCAGGTTACGGCCAGGCCCGTGAGCCTGCGCGCAGGCCGAACCGGCTCTGGGATGGTCTGCCCCTTCGCCGCAGCCTCGCGGCGCTCCGCCCGCTGCTGCCCCTCGAGCGATGTCCCCACCGCCAACGTCGCCGGAACGGCGGCGCAGAATACGCACATGGTTTCGTTACGCGCCCCTCCACTCGAAGGGCACGACCTCCCTTCATAGGATGACCAAGAACATCATATCAAGTCATCCTATCACGGAACGTGATCAGGAGTCCACTTGCCCGGGGGCTCGCCTTGTGCTAGAATCGCGCGGTTATCGTTGGATTGATTTGTCATCGGCACAAGAAGA
>CAWEHT010000050.1:0-16140 GCA_963808455.1 uncultured Chloroflexia bacterium
GGGCTAATCCAGTCCTGGCGTGCGGGCCGGCTGGAGGCCAGCACCATCTGCTGGCGCGAGGGCATGTCGCAGTGGCTTCCCTTGGCCCAGGTTGAGCCATTCGCGTCTGCCATCGCGTCGGCAAGTGTTCCCCGGCAAGTCGCGGCAGCGGCCGCGCGGCCGCCCGCGCCGCCCATGGCGCCGCCGGTCCGATCCGCTCCCCCGTCCGGCAAACGCCGACACATCTCGGCCGCGTGGGTCGGCTGGGCGGTCGCGGCCGGACTTGCTGGGATTTGTGCCCTTGTCGCGGGCGTAGTCCTGCGTTTTAACTGCGCCCGCCATTGTCAAGCCTAACGCGGCGGCCGACGGCGGAGGCCCCGAATCGCAAGACTGGAGTAATCCGGCCCGCGTCCAGATCGCTGGCGAAAATCGCGAGGTGCGGACCACGTTCCTTGTGGGTCTAAAAGACGCCTGGTATTCAGGCTGCCAACGTTCCGAGGAGGGCGTCGAAAGAAACACATTGGTCGTTGTGTATCAGTATAAGAACCTTGGGCCAAGGGAAGAGTTAGAGCCGCTCGCTTGGGGCGACGTTAGGAAAGAGATCAAGACGGACAAGGGGCATATCTTCCCCGGCGGTAGCCTGTGTGGCTCCCCGCAAGCGTTGTTCGCCATGCCGGAAGGGAAGCGTCGCGCGTTCTGGTGGCCGAAGGCAACCCGCAAGTTCGAGGAGACCGGTGAATCGGCGCTGGTCTTCGCGATTCCGAAGGACGAAGTGCCGACGGAAGTAGTGGCCGCCGGACGCATTTGCGGCGGGCGCATCGACCTAAATTTGAAACTTCCCCAAGGCCCTGTTGGAAGCAGGAGCTATAGCAAAGCGTTTGGGTTTCTTCCGCGGACGGCGGAGAAGGCCGTGCCTGTTTTCATCGAGGCTTTGCAGGATCATCGCGAAGACATCCGCAAAGCGGCAGCTGAAGCTTTGGGAACAGTTGGTCCGGCGGCAAAGGAAGCCGTACCTGCGCTGATTGCGGCGCTAAGCGAGAAAAGCGAGAAGGTCCGCGTAGCTTCGCTGCAAACGCTCGGAAACATCGGTCCCGCCGCAAGGGACGCCGTCCCCAATGCCACCGAGTTGTTGCTTCGTGACCGTTCGATGGACGTGCGCACGGCAGCAGCAACTACGTTAGGGCAGATTGGTCCGGAGGCCAAGGAAGCGATACCCGCCCTAAAGCGGCCGTTTCGTGACTCAGATCCCCGCGGCGTCCTTCCGTGGCCATCCGAGGTGGACTTCTATGAGGCTGTCTACCAAGCATTGATAAGGATTGGCGGTGCCGCTGACGCGGTCGCCACGATCAGGAGATGACCTTAAACATGCCCGGCGGCCGTCGTGGGGGAGCGACAATAGCGACCATGATAATGTCTTTAAGGCGTTGCTTCGGCTCGCAAAAAGCGTCAAGGAGGTCAGCACCCTCATGGCGGAGCTTGTCAGCGACGACACAACAGTATGTCACGAACGCCTTGACGGGCAGAGTGCCTTGGAGAGATTGGCCCGGCCAACTCCTTGGTCAGGCGCCTGCGGGATGAGGGCGTGGCGATCATCTACGTGTCGCACCGGATCAGGGAGATTCCTCAGCTCTGCGACCGTGTGGCGATCCTGCGCGACGGGCGGCTGATCGCCGTCAAGCCCGCAGCGAGCTGGATGACGCCGAGATCGTGCGCCTGATGGTAGGGCGGGAGCTCTCCGATGTCCTCCGGCGGCAGCCCGCGGCCAGCGACCACGAGGTCCTGCGCGTCGAAGACCTGCACAGCGACTGGCACCGCGGCGTGAGCTTCCACGTGAACGCGGGCGAGGTCGTCGGGTTTGCCGGGCTCATCGGGGCGGGACGTACGGAGCTGGCCAAGGTCATCTTCGGCGAGCTGCCGAAGACGAGCGGGCGCGTGCTGATCGAGGGCCGCGAGGTAACCATCCATGGCCCGGACGGGGCCATCGCCAGGGGCATTGGCTTCGCGCCCGAAGACCGCAAGCGCGAGGGCCTCGTGCTGATCCGCAGCGTGCTGGAGAACACGTCGATGGCCATCCTGCGGCGCCTGTGCCGCTTCCACTTCGTGCGCAGGAGCCAGGAGCGGTCGGAGGTAGCCGGGTTCGTGGAGCGGCTGCGCGTGCGTACCCCCTCGCTCGACCAGGAGGTTGCCAAGCTCTCCGGCGGCAACCAGCAGAAGGTCGTGCTCGGCGAAGCTGGCTGGCGGCCAGGCCGAAGGTGCTTATCCTCGACGAGCCGACCCGCGGCATCGACGTGGGCGCCAAGTCGGAGATCTACCGCCTCATCGACGATCTGGCCAACCAGGGGCTGGCGATCGTCTTCATCAGCTCCGAGCTGCCGGAGATCCTCGGGCTCTCGGACCGCATCTACGTCATGCAAAACGGACGGATCACCGGCGAGCTCCCCGCCAGGAGCGCCACCGAAGAAGCAGTCCTGGCGCTGGCGATGGCCGACCAGCTTTCGGCAGTCCCCACCCGCGGCGCAGCAACAACCCGGGAGGATGGCACCTTATGAGCGACAAAGTCTTCGAGAAGCCTTCCGTGAGGACCACGGCCCAAACCGTGTCTCCGGGACAGCGCGGCGGGGGAGCCCTCTGGGCCCTGCGACGGCTGATCGGCTTTATTGGCGCCGATAACCTCTCGCTCATCTTCGCGCTGGTTGGCCTCATCTTATTGATCACCATCGTCAGCGGCTGGTTCGGGCTTACCGGGGGGAACTATTTCTTCACCTGGCAGAACCTGATGAACAGCCTGGCGCAATCGATCGTGATCGTCGGGCTGCTGTCGGTCGGCGAGTCGCCGGTGATCATCGCCGGGGCGCTCGACATCTCCGTCGGCTCCCTCTCGTCTGTCGGGTCGGTCGTCTCGGCATCGGCGCTGATCGGGGTGGGCACCGTCGGGGCCCTGCACATCCTGCCCATGAACAGCGTGATCGTCGCGATCTTCGCGGGCATCGCGGCCTGCGCCATCGCCGGCGCGATCAACGGCCTGATCGTCACCCGGCTGCGGGTGAACCCGATCATCGCCACCCTGGGCACGCTGGCCGCCTTCGCGGGCGTGGCCTTCCTGCTGGCACCCGACGGCAAGCCCATCGGGGTGGGCACCCATCCGGACTTCACGTACCTGGCCGACGGCCGCTTCCTGAGCGGGCTGCACGTTCCCGCGCTGGGAGGCAGCCACTGGACAGGCATCCCCGTGCTGACGGTGATCTTCCTGATTGTGGCGATCCTGGTGCACGTCCTGATGACCTACACCGACTTCGGGCGGGCGATCTACGCCATCGGCGGCAACGCCACGGCTGCCCGCCTGGCCGGCATCAACGTGGTCCGCGTCCGCATGCTGATGTACGTGCTCTCGGGCAGCATCGCCGGGCTGACAGGGGTCCTGCTCTCGGCGCGCACGACCTCGGGCAACCCGGTCAACGGCGTCGGGCTGGAGCTGCAGGCCATCACCGCCGTCTTCCTGGGCGGCGCCGCCACGACCGGGGGCAAGGGGACCATCATGGGGACCTTCCTCGCCGTCATCATGGTGGGCGCGCTGAACAACGGCATGAACCTGCTCGGGGTCAACACCTTCATCCAGCAGGTCGCGCTGGGCCTGCTGCTGATCGCCGCCGTGGCCATCTCGCAGTGGCGCCAGGTGCGCGCCGAGCACGCCCGGACGCGGGTCGCGGCGCATGGGTGATCGGGCCGCCGGACGAAGAGGAAGGTCCGGATGAAACACAGGGACCGGGTCGTCGCCGCGCTCGAACACCGGGAAGCGGACCGCTGCCCGATGCAGGTCAGCTTCACCCCCGAATTCGCGGAACGGCTGCACGCCGGCCTGCAGGGCCGGGCCGCCTCTGCGCCGGGGACGGGGCTTGGTGCAAGATTGGTGAGCCCCTTCGATGGCACCGAGACGGATTCTCCCCCTGCGGGGACTTCGTCGCTTGCGGTGCGCCGCGGCGCAGGCCGTGCTGAGTACCCGCTCAGAATGACAGACGCCGCTACCGACAATGTTCCCTACACATGCACCGGTGCAGAAACAGGGGGCCCCTTCGCTGACGCCGAGACGGATTTTCCCCCTGCGGGGACTTCTTCGCTCGAGGGGGCGCACGCGCACAACCCGCACGGGGGCGGCAATACCTACGAGCTGGAGCGCGCCATCGGCGAGGACCTGCTGCTGACGTCGGTGGGTTGGGCGAACTCGTACTACCAGGGCGAAGAGGCTTACACCGACGAGTGGGGGGTGACCTGGCGCCCGGTGCCCTACGCGACCCCCTTCGGGCCGGGCCACTACACCAAGATGGTGCGGCATCCTCTGGCCGAGGATGGGGCCATCTCCCAATACCACGCGCCCGATCCAGGCCGGCCGGAGCTGTATGCCGATGCCCAATGGACCCTCGATCGCTTCAAGGAGGAGTACTGGATCACCGGCGTGACCGTCACGACCATCTGGGAGACGGCCTGGGCGCTGCGGGGGTACGACCGGCTGCTGTCCGACCTGGTGACCGCGCCGGAGCTCGCCGAGGCCATCCTCGACATCCCTTACCGCTATCACCTGGCCGCGGCCAGGCGGCTGGTCGAGATGGGCGTGGATATGATCTGGATCGGCGACGACGTCGGCTCGCAGCGGGCGATGCTCATGTCTCCGGCGCACTGGCGCCGGTACCTGAAACCGCGCATGGCCGGCTTCATCGCCGCGCTCAAGGCCGCCAACCCGCGCGTCAAGGTAGCCTACCACTCCGACGGCGTGGTGTGGCCGATCCTGCCCGACCTGATCGAGATCGGCCTGGATATCCTGAACCCCGTCCAGCCGGCGTGCATGGAGCCCGCAGAGCTCAAGAGGCGCTACGGCGAGCAGCTCTGCTTCTGGGGCAGCATCGACGAGCAGCAGACCTTGCCCTTCGGGACGGCGGAGGAGGTGCGCGGCGAGGTGCTCGACCGGCTGCGGACGATCGGGAAGGGCGGCGGGCTGATCATCGGGCCGACCCATCACGTCCAGCTCGACACACCGATGGAGAATTTCTGGAGCATGGTGAACGCCATCACCGGCACACCCTACGCGGCTTTGGCCACCGCCCGGCACCCGTTATAATGAGGGGCTGCCTGGGAGGGCGCATGCTGCGAGGGCAGCCTGACACACCTCTTTCGGCAAAGGCGGACCGGCGTGAAAGGCAGCGCACCATTCACAGGATATACAGGATAGGGCGGGATGAACAGGATAGAGACGTGGCAAATATTCCCTGCATCCGGCTCGATCCTGTCCATCCTGTTGACGGCTTCCCGTGGGCACGATAGGTAAAGCTATGAACAATCTGGAACGTTTCAAGAAGGCCATCAGCTGGGAACCGGTTGAACCGGATCCTGACCTACGATTTTACAGACTGCCGGCCGTTGCTGGAACAGCTCGGCGGCTACGACGGCGCCCGGTCCTACACCTGGGAAGAGGTCATCGAGGTGAACGCCCTGGCCTGGAAAAATGCGGGCCTCGACGTAACGCGCTATGTCTATGACCCTGCGACGCATTGGATGGGCGGCAAGATCCAGAACTGGATCCGCTTCTTCGGCGTCGAGCCGGACGATTGGGAGGTCAGCCAGGCCGGCGGCACGGCCTGGATCTCCAGGCGCCCGTTCTCCGACCTGCGGGGGCTCGAAAAGCACATGCCCCACCTGCCGCGCTACGAGGATGTGCACGACTGGTTTGCGCCATCGCTCAAGCAGATGCAGGAGGCGCTGGCCGAGCACGACATCGTCTTCATCGGCGCCGTCGAGGGCCCGATCACCGACGCCTACACCTACATGGACATGGAGCTCTTCTGCGCCGCGATCTACGAGGCGCCCGAGCTGGCGGCGCACGTCATGGACTGCTGCGGCCAGTTCTCGGCCCACATCGCCCGCACCTTTACCGAGGTGAGCCAGGTGCCGCTGCTCTTCATGGGCGAAGACATCGCGACGAGCACCGGCCCCATCTTCAAGCCCTCCTGGGTGCAGCGGGAGGGGCTGCCGCGCTGGCGCTGGATCGTGGACCCGGTGCACCAGGCGGGCATGAAATTCCTCTTCCACACCGACGGTCGCTACGGAAGCTTCCTGCCGATCATCTTCGACGAGCTGGGGGCCGAGGGGCTCAACCCGATCGAGCGGAACGGCTGCAACGACATCTTTGCGATCCGGCGCCAGCACCCACACAAGCTGCTTTTCGGCAACGTGTGCTGCGCCCAAACGCTGCCCTACGGCAGCCCCGCCGACGTGGAAGATGAGACGCTCGAGCTGATCGAGAAGATCGGGCCCGAGGGTGGCATCCTGATCGGCTCTTCCAGCGAAGTCCATGATATGGTGCCCGTGGCCAACACGGTGACCATGTATCGGACCGTGCACGAGTACGGGCGCTATCCCATCGACGTTGACCGCGTCCGCAGCCGCCACGCGGCGCTGCGGCAAAAAGGCCAGCTCAAACTGAGGGCCTAGCCGGCCCCCCTCCGCCCAGAGGAAACACCATGCCCCGTCCAACGATCGCCGACGTGGCCCTGGCCGCGGGCGTCTCGATTTCCACCGTCAGCCGGGTGCTCAGCGGCCGCACCAAGTACATCCGCGATGACAAGATCGCCGCGCGTGAAGACTGCCATCGCGGAGCTCAGTTACCGGCCGAGCAGCCTGGCCCGCAGCCTGGTCTCGAAGCGCACGCAGACGGTTGGTCTCCTGGTGTCGGACGTCGGCAACCCTTATTACGCCGACGTGATCCACGGGGTCGAAGATCGCGCCGTGGCCGAAGGCTACGAGATCTTCCTCTGCAACACCAACTACAGCGAGGGCCGCGGGCTGGCCTTCATCCAGTCGCTTTCCGACAAGCACGTGGACGGCATGCTGATCATGTCGAGCAACATGTCGGACGGCTGGATCGTGGAGCTGTCGCGGGGCCGGGTCCCGGCGGTGATCGTCAACTGGCAGAGCACGCAGGCCCTCGACGGCATCCTGGGGATGATCACGATCGACTTCGCCTCGGGGATCGATGCCGCGGCGGAACACCTGATCGCGCTCGGGCATCGCCGCTTCGCGCACGTCAGCGGCCCCCTGCACCTGGCAACGGCGCGCTGGCGGCGGGACGCCTTCCTCGCCTCGCTCGAGGCACGCGGCATCGACCCGTCGGGTGTGGCCATCATCGAGGGCGACCTGCGCACGGATGGGGGCCGGCGCGCCATGGCGGGCGTCCTCAAGCTGCGCCGGCAGCCTACGGCCATCTTCGCCGCCAACGACCTCACCGCGATCGGGCTGGCCTGGGCCGCCCACGACCGCGGGGTGCGCGTGCCGGAGGACATGTCGATCGTCGGCCTGGACGGCATACCGCTGGGCGCCGAGATCAGCCCGTCGCTGACCACCGTGGCCATCCCGCGCTACGAGGTGGGCTCCCTGGCGATGAGCATGCTGCTGGAGCTGCAGACGATCACCGGCGAGGAGAAGGTGGGCGTATGTCGCGCCGAGATCACCACCCGGCTCCTGCTGAGACAATCCACCGGGCCGGCGGCAGAGTAACGCAGAACTGTCGGGCGTGGGCCGCCCGGAGCTGAAAGTGGCTCGCTAGTGCAGGATCAGGGGACCCTTTCGGTGACGCAGAGACGGATTCTTCGCTGGGAGCTCGCCACGGCGGAGGCCGGCTTGCATACACGCTTCTAAGAAACTCCTGGTACGGATTCTTCGCTGTGGCACGTCGTTGACAGGCCTTGTGGGCACGGCCGCTCAGAATGACAGTCCAAGGGTTTCTTGTATGCCACATGACCCCCTGCGGGGTCATGGATGTCTCAGAATGACAGACACCGCTACCGACAATGTCGCCTGCATATACGCTAGGGCGGGCGATGCGTCCGCAAACGCTCCGGGCTAAGAAGACTCACCGACACTTTTGCGCTAAACCCGGCCGGCGGCGGAGTAGGGAGGGGACCCGTACTTGATAGAGATTCCTCGTGTGCCGGCGGGGCCGCACCGCCGCTGGAACCCGCTCACCGGCGAATGGACGCTGGTCTCGCCGCGGCGCGTGCAGCGCCCCTGGCAGGGCCAGGTCGAGCGCGTGCCCTCGGAAGAGCGCGCCCGCCTATGACCCGAACTGCTACCTGTGCCCCGGCAACGCCCGGGCGGGCGGGGCGCACAACCCGGACTACCAGGCCATCCACGTGTTCACCAACGACTTCGCCGCGCTTTTACCCGAGGCGGAAGGGAATAGGGAACAGGGAATAGGGAATAGCGACGAGGGACATGCAGGGCCGCGGGCGGCGATGGGGAGCTACAAGGAGGGAACCGGGGACGCCGAATCGCGACCAGACGCTAACTCTGCTCCCTACTCCCTGCTCCCTACTCCCTATTCCCTTCCTCCTACTCCCTATTCCCTACCTCCGTCTCCCTATTCCCTACTCCCTATTCCCTATTCCCTATTCCGCGCCGTGCCGGTGCCGGGCACCTGCCGGGTCATGTGCTTCTCGCCGCGCCACGACCTGTCGCTGCCGGAGATGCCGCTGGAGGGGATTCCGGCTGGTGATCGACGCCTGGGTGGCGCAGACCGCGGAGCTGGGGCGGAGCTACCGCTGGGTGCAGGCCTTCGAGAACAAGGGCACCATCATGGGCTGCTCGAACCGCCATCCCCATGGGCAGATCTGGGCGCTGGACGCGCTGCCCAACGAGCCGGCCCGCGAGGACCGCCGGCAGCGGGCCTACGCCACTGCTGAAGGCCGGCCCCTGCTCCTGGACTACGCCGACGCGCGAGGCCGGGCTCGGCGAGCGCGTGGTGGTGAGCAACGACGACTGGCTCGCCGTGGTGCCGTTCTGGGCGGTCTGGCCGTACGAGGTGCTGCTGCTCCCGAGGCGTCACGTCCTGCGCCTGCCCGATCTGCTGGACACGGAGCGCGAGAGCCTGGCGAGCGCGCTGAAACGCCTGCTCACACGCTATGACAATCTGTTCGAGGTGGCGTTCCCCTATTCGATGGGCTGGCACGGCGCGCCCTTCGCGCCGGCGGATCGGGGAGGCGCCGCCAGAGGACGGGGCGCACTGGCAGCTGCACGCCCACTTCTATCCGCCCCTGCTGCGCTCGGCGACGGTGAAGAAGTTCATGGTGGGTTTCGAGATGCTGGCCGAGGCGCAGCGCGACATCACGCCGGAAAGCGCCGCCGAGCACCTGCGGGCGCAGTCGGAAGCTCACTACCGGGCGGCGCCGCCGCGCGGCGCGAGCTAGTGTGGCTGCAACAGACATCCTCGGTAGCAACACATGTCATTCTGAGACAGAGGCTTTCGTCCTCCGCGACGAGCGTCACCCCCAGGTCGAAAAGGACGCCCAGCGCTTCCTCGGCCTCGCCGGCCGTCAGCAGGCGATCTGCTCATCCCGCTCCTCGCGCAGCTCGTTCAAGTCTCGCGCGACATCGATCACCAGCGGTCCACCGATGCCGGCCTCGATCCGTGCCGCGAGGGCATCGGCGCGCCTGAGCGCCTGCGTTCGCCGGGCGAAGGCCTCCTGGTCTGTCAGATGCGAGAGCCCCAGAGCGATCACCTCCCTGGTGACGGCAGCCACACTCCTCCGCTGCGCTTTGGCCAGATCTGTCAGCATCGTGTGCTGTTGGGGCTCGAGCAGCATCTGCACCCTGCGTAGAGTACCTGCCATGCCGCACCTCCGGCTGCCATGGTGACACATACACATGTGTATGTCAAGGGGGCCGGCAGTGAGTGCAGGGCGAAATCATGTTGCGGGGCCACGCCAGACCAGCACGCTCAGTTGCGTCCATCCGGCCCGCTTGCCACGCCCCCGCGGGCTAATTCGCACAGGATGGACAGGATAGGCCGGATAGACAGGATGTTTTTTGGGCCTGACCTTGTCCATCCCGTCGAATCCTGTGCATCCTGTGATGGCCGCTGGTCCCAGCGGCGCGCGCTGCCCTCGTTGTGGTTGCCACACTGGAGGCCGGCTGCAACATGGAATGGCCTTGCAGTGAGTGCCAGCCCCCCTTCTCGCCGGTGACCCGGGCACTCCGGCTCTCGCCCGGTCAAAACTCGATCATCACCTTGATCGCTCTGCGCTCATTCATCGCCCGGTAGCCGTCGGGCACCCCGTCGAGGTCGATGACCTGATCGAACACGCGGCCCGGCTCGATCTTGCCTTCGAGCACGTCAGGCAGCAGCTCCTCGATGTAGGCGCGCACCGGGGCCACGCCGCCCGAGATGGTGACGTTGCTGTAGAACGCCGGCCGCGCCTCCGGGATCGAGGGCTCCTGGGGGACGCCCACGCGGCCGACCGCGCCGCCCGGGCGCGCGATGCTCAAAGCCGTGAGCGTTGACTCCCCGAGGCCCACGCACTCGAGCACGCTGTGAGCGCCCAGGCCGCCGGTCAGCTCGCGCACGCGCTCGACCGCCTCGTCGCCTCTCTCGCTGACGATGTCGGTCGCGCCGAACTCGCGCGCCAGGGCGATCCTGTCGGGATGGCGCCCAACAAGATGATCCGCTCGGCGCCGAGCCGGCGGGCGGCGATCACGCCGCACAGGCCAACCGCGCCGTCGCCGACGACTGCCGCCGTCTTGCCGGGGCCGACCCTGGCGGCGAGCGCCGCGTGGTGGCCGGTCCCCATCACGTCGGAGAGCGTGAGCAGCGACGGCATCAGCGCCTTGTCGGCGCCGGCCGGCAGTACGACGAGCGTCCCATCCGCCTGCGGGACACGCACCGCCTCGCCCTGGCCTCCGTCGAGCCTCGTGCCGCCCCAAAATCCGCCATGGAGGCACGAGGTGTGCAATCCCGCCCGGCAGAACTCGCAGGTGCCGTCGGACCAGGCGAAGGGGGCGACGACCAGGTCGCCCGGCTTGACCGTACGGACATCCGAGCCGGCAGCCTCGACGACGCCGATGAACTCGTGTCCCATGCGACTCCCGGTCTCGCTCTGGGCCATCTTCTTGTACGGCCAGAGATCGCTGCCGCAGATGCAGGCACGGGTGATGGTGACGAGGGCATCGGTCGGCTCGATCAGACGGGCGTCGGGGACGGTCTCGACGCGAACGTCGCCGGCACCATACATGAGGGTTGCGCGGCATGTTCAAGCTACCTTTCGTTGGTTGGGGAGCGCGATCCATCGAGGATCAAGCGCCGTTCTCTTTAGCGGCGAACCATGCGCTCCAGGTTTTCGGTGTAGCGGGCCCCTTGCACCGTGATCTGCGAGGAGGCCCTATCGATCTCGCAGAGATCGCATCTTTCTGAATCCTGTCTGTGAGCTAAGGGTCCCGGTAATTATAGACGCACTGGAGCTGTAGGTGGTAGAATAATCACCGAAAATGATTGGCTGATCCTGCAAATTTCCCGTCAAGGCGGTGGATGACGAGGGCTGAGGTGCTCATGGACGCGATGGACCAGCAGGCACGACGCGAGGCAGAGAGGATGCAGGCCAACTGCGAGGAGCTGGTCGAACGGATTCGCGGGCCATCCCCAAAGATGGCACCGCCCGGCCGCTGGATGGGCTTCACCTGGCCCGCGTTTCCACGCCTCTGGAGAAGGTCCCCGGCGTGGTCGAGCCATCGTTGTGCGTGATCGCGCAGGGCAGCAAGGAAGTCCTTCTCGGCGAGCGTCTCTACCGGTACGATCCCTCGCATTATCTGCTCGCCACCGTCGAGCTGCCGCGCGTGAGCCAGGTCCTGGAAGCATCGAAGGACCGGCCCTACCTCAGCCTCCGCCTGGAGCTCGCCCCCGCCCTCGTCAGCTCGGTCATGGTCGAGGCCGGCCACGCTTCGCTTGCAGGCCATGCCGATGTGAGCGCCATCGATGTCAGCCTGCTGGACGTCAACCTGCAGGACGCCGTCGTGCGGCTGGCCAGGCTGCTGGATTCGCCTGCCGAAGCGCCGGTGCTCATGCCGCTGCTGACGCGGGAGATCATCTACCGGCTCCTGATGGGTGACCAGGGCGGCCGGCTCCGGCATGTGGCGACGCTGGGGGGCTACACCCCTCACATCGCGAGGGCCGTCGAGCGGCTCCGCCAGGACTTCGACCAGCCCCTGCGCATCGAGAATATCGCGCGAGAGCTGGGCATGAGCGTCTCGGGTTTCCACCACCATTTCAAGGCCGTCACCACGATGAGCCCCCTGCAATTTCAAAAGCAGCTGCGGCTGCAGGAGGCTCGCCGGCTCATGCTGGGGGACGGCCTGGACGCGGCGAGTGCGGCCTACCGCGTGGGGTACAACGATGCCTCACACTTCAGCCGGGAGTACAAGAGCCTTTTCGGCGTCCCGCCGATGCGCGACGTCCAGCGGCTCCGCGAGGCCGCCGGGGCAAGCGCCGCGTAACATCGCGACGCCGGGGATGCGCGCCCCGGATGCGGTTCAAACCGCATCCTGATACACGAGGCCTGATAAATCAGGCCGGGCGAGAAGCCGGAGTGCGATTATGCAAGCTAAGAAATGACCTTAGCGTGTATCCTAAAACCGCCCATTGTCATTCTGAGCGAACTGGCGAGACAACCCGCGCCGCGGCGAGCCGCAGCGAAGAATCCGTCGTGACGCTCCCGGAACGGATTCTTCGGCCTGCCATGCCTGAGCCGCTAAGCACGGTCAGGGAGCCGGCCTCAGGATGACAGGCTGACGGTTTTCGGACAGACAATTAAATGAACTCAGCGTGTATCCTAAAACCGCCCATTGTCATTCTGGGTCCCCCATGCCGCCACGCTGGCACATGGGCGGCCAAGAAACCCGCCAATGTCACCCTGAGGCCGGGTCCCGTGACGCACTTGACGAGCAGGGTCGCCCAGGCCGAAGGGTCCGTCGCCGGGGAGCTTCTCGGAAGTCCCCCATGGCGCCGCGCTGGCACATGGGCGGCCAAGAAACCCGCCAATGTCACCCTGAGGCCGGGTCCCGTGACGCACTTGACGAGCAGGGTCGCCCAGGCCGAAGGGTCCGTCGCCGGGGAGCTTCTCGGAAGTCCCCCATGGCGCCGCGCTGGCACATGGGCGGCCAAGAAACCCGCCAATGTCACCCTGAGGCCGGGTCCCGTGACGCACTTGACGAGCAGCGTCGCCCAGGCCGAAGGGTCCGTCGCCGGGGAGCTTCTTGGTAGCGGACTGGCGAGACAGCCCGCGCCGCGGCGAGCCGCAGGGACGAAGTCCCCGCAGGGGGCGAATCCGTCGTGACGCTCCCGGAACGGATCCTTCGGCCTGCCATGCTGTGCCGCCAAGCACGGTCAGGGAGCCGGCCTCAGGATGACAGGCTGACGGTTTTCGGACAGACAATTAGATGTTCCGTGCCCTCTGCCTGGCCCTGGCACGCCGGGGGCGGCGACGCTGCTGTAGCGACCGGTTGTTTCTCACGGCGCCCGTGTACACGATCATTGGGGCCACCATGGCTCGCTCCGCCCGTGCGCCGGAGGCTGCGACAGGGGTGCGTGGCCGGGCGTTGGAGTAGCTGCACGGGTCGATGCGCCGCCGATGCCATGGCGCCAGGCGCCGGTGAGCTGCGACGTGGCGCCGGTCAACGGTCCCGCGGGTCAGCGCGTGGGGAGGCGGGGCCACGCAATCCGGCTCAGGCCGGGGAGGGGGTGTTCCATGAAGCGAACGGCCAGCGTACTGATCTTCCTCGTCCTTCTGGCGCTGATGGGCGGCCCGGCGGCGCACGCTGCCCCGCCCACGCCCGTACCGCCCACGCCACCGCCCCCGACCGCGACACCGGGGAGCACGCCGGTGCCGGTTGGCACGTGGACGGAGGGACCGAGCATGGCGGCGGCGCGCGACCAGCACACGGCCACGCTCCTGCAGTCGGGCAAGGTGCTGGTAGCGGGGGGCTGTTGCGACAGCCAGGGCAGCTCCCTGGCCGGCGCTGAGCTGTACGACCCGGTTGCCGGCAACTGGTCGACGGGCGGGACGATGGGCGCGGCACGTGACGACCACACGGCCACCCTGCTGCCTTCGGGCCGGGTGCTGGTCACAGGCGGCAGCAGCGAGATTTCAGACGATGGGGAAAGCTCCCTGGCCAGCGCCGAGCTGTACGACCCGGCGCAGCAACTCCTGGGCACCTGCGGCGAGCATCGCGCGGCCCGGTCGGGCCACAGCGCCACCCTGCTGCCCTCGGGCCGGGTGCTGGTGGCGGGGGGCTGCTGCGACAGCCAGGGCAACGCCCTGGCCGGCGCCGAGCTGTACGACCCGGCCAGCAACTCCTGGGCGCCGGCGGCGAGCATGTCGGCCGGCCGCGTCTTCCACACGGCGACTTTGCTGCCCTCGGGCCAGGTGTTGGTGGCGGGTGGCGGGAACGGGAGCTACCCTTTTCCCGCGCTGGCGAGCGCCGAGCTGTACGACCCGGCCGGCAACTCCTGGGCGCCGGCGGCGAGCCTGGCGGCCGGCCGCCAGTTCCACACAGCGACCCTCCTGCCCTCGGGCCAGGTGCTCGTCGCCGGCGGCGCCGATGACAACGCCGACGACCTGGCGAGCGCCGAGCTGTACGACCCGGCCGGCAACTCCTGGTCGGCTGCGGCGAGCCTGGGCACAGGCCGGGCCTCGCACACGGCCACCCTGCTGCCCTCGGGCCAGGTGCTCGTGGCCGGCGGCGACGGCAATACCGGCCTCGCCACCCTGGCGAGCGCCGAGCTCTACGACCCGGCCGGCAACACCTGGGCACCTGCGGCGAGCCTGAACACGGGCCGGTCATCGCACACGGCCACCCTGCTGCCCTCGGGCCAGGTGCTCGTCGTTGGGGGCTGGGCTCTCAGCGACGCGCTGCCCGACTCTGAGCTGTTCGCGGTGGAGCCGCCCGCGCCGGGCGGCAGCGCCGGCACGCCTGCGGCGCAGTAACGCTTCTTGCTTTTCTGGAGGCCGGCCTCGCGCCCAGGAAGACAAATGCCAGTGCATGTGCAGGGAAGCCCTTCGGTAGCAGCGTCTGTCATGCTGAGACGTTCATGACCTCGGGTGGTCATGTGGCATGGCGAGAAACCACCTTCCTGTCATTCTGAGCGGGTCTGTCCACGATCACTGTCAACGACGGGCCACAGCGAAGAATCCGTATCAGGAGTTTCTTAGAAGCGGGTGAAAAAGACGACCACGGCCGCGGCGTGACGCCAGCGAAGCATCCGTCTCGGTGTCACCGAAAGGGTTCCCTATTCCTGCTCTAGGCACTGGGGGCCGGCCTGGCCCCCTTGGCATGCTTCTTACTCCTTTTGTTTGTTGGGGGCCGGCTGGCCCCCAACGCCCCCGCCCGGCGGGGCTGGCGCCCCCCGGACCCCCCACATGGTTCACTCTGGGCGCGGGCCGCGCCGCGATGGGCCGCGCTGTGGTTGGCCACGCGGGGCGCTAAGCAGGACAGCGCGCCCAACTGGACCCGCCGCGTCGCCGCGAGCCGCGCCTCGGTCGGCGGTGAGGGCCTGCCCGCGCGGGCGCCTTGGGGGGTTTTCAAGGGGCACAGCCCCTTGAGCGGGGGCCCTGGGGGCCAGCCGGCCCCCAGGAAAAGGAAACGCAAGACACTTGGGGACCAGCATACCCCCAGGAAGAGGAGCCCTCGATGGACTGAGGGACCCAGTCTGGCCCCAGGACCGCTGAGGGATCACGCCGCGGGCGCCTGGCGCCGCCTACGGGACCTGCCGTGGTCCCCGCGAGAGGGGTCTTGGGACCTCGGGCAAGGTCACGTGGCTCGGCGGGCTGCCGGCCACGACCAGGGGCAAGGCTCGACTGGTAGGAAAATAGCTGTAGGCGGTGCCTTCGGCAAGGCCCGCGCCCTCGGAGACGGGCTTTGGCGTCGGCCGCCGCGTAGCCTTCGCCGGCGGTGGCCTCCGTGCTTGCCCCCAGCATCCTCTGTCTTCCTCCACCAGCACGTCGCGTTGCGCTGTCCTGCGTCGCACGGTGCAATCCCTCGCCCAAAGTAATATGGGTGGGCGGCCACCCATTCACCATGGCACCCGCGGTTGACCCTCGGGGGCGTGGTGCATCGCGGATCGATTATTCGCTGCTGGTTCAGACAGACCCGTCAGGCGAGGGCCTAATCCGTCTCGCGGCCGGCGGGCGACGGCCTCTGGCCCAAAGCGCGACCGCGTCTCCGCGGTCGCTACCCGCTCGGCCGTCGTCGAGTCACGCTGCTCGATGCTCATCGCCGCCCCGGCCCACAGTAGGTGTGTGCTGGGCCAAGCGGGTGCCGGTTGAGCCCGGCGAGAGGCTCGAGCGGGAGGGC